>JAYFOZ010000004.1 GCA_034928305.1 Methanomassiliicoccaceae archaeon
GGACCGCGGCGTGAACGTGCGTTCCGAGAAGACCAAGCGCGTGAGGGAGATCTTCGAGGCGTTCGGGGTCGAAGACCCTGAGCACCTCGAGCTTGCCCCTCAGAATTCATAAGGCATGTAGCTCAATTCCGGGGATTTCGGTGTATATGCATATGGCTCCCAAATGAGCTGTCTGACACCGGGCTAAACAACGCCTTCTAATTCCTTCTTTGTCAAGTATATTCAAAATTACCCTTTGAATCCCTCTTCGCGCAACCGTTCGAGTATTTTCATCATTGAATTAGCCTGTTTGTCTGTTGGCAACTTTCCGCCGAAACCAATACGGGTGCCGATATCAAGAATTGATTTTTCATATCCCGGCAACGTATTGTGTTCAATGCCCCATTCTATTGCCTTACTCCATCCGCCGGCACCATAGTTGACAACGACGATACGGACACTCACGTCATTGCGCATCTTCTGATCGCGGGTCGCAATCCGCGTTACATAGTTTGAATGAATTTTGCTAACTAGGAATATACTCATATTTGGGTGCAATTCCACTGTTTTTGATTGAATTTTAATCCAACATTTCGGTTTTTTGCACCATTGTCCGACATTCTCTTCCTCTTTGTCCCCTGTAATCGATGAATACACGATTTCTGCAATCTGTATCAATTGCGCCTCCAATGGTTCAGATAAAGATTGCGAATTCCATATTTTCATTAAATCAAGTTCCCCCCCTAACTTTTTTATTTCATGAGACAACTTAGCTATGGTGTATGTGACAGTCTGCGCCCTATATCCCCCGTTGTACCAAGGTTGGGCGGTCACAAGGTCCTGTACTCTCCGGAAAAGAATACAGAGAGCTACAGATTCTCTGAAGTAGGTTTCGTTGTACTTCTCCAGATGTTCCACATCTATCGATTTAGCGAATTCATCAAGACTGTATTGCGCACCTTTGCTCACAATTTGCGGCTTCAGTTCATAGCTGTTACGGAATTTAGCAAGATCTGTTTTGGTGAACATCTGTCCTTTGGGATATTCTGCTTTGAATTTACTCGCTTCAGATCCCGAGCGCATGTTTATGTCCTGTTGATATTGCCCGCGTGTCCTCTCGTAATACCAACGCGTTGAATATGCCGTACCTTGAATCTGTGGTGCCCTAAGCCTGCGCGAATATTTCTCCATCTCTCTGTGGAAGGGGCTATTGGAGAAGAAATCGGATTCGCTGACTTTGTTCTGGGTGTTGGCGGAACGAGATATCATAGGAACTATTTTTTGTGCCATTTCAATATCGGGTATGACAGATATTTTCATCGGAACCGATATTTTATCCATATCGGGCTTGTCGCGTGATTTTCCAACGGTGAAAAGCGTCACGGTCGTCTGCCCCCCATTGACTATCTGCAGAGAAGTAATGTTCACAATCTTCAGAGCGTCGCCGTCCTTTCTCAATTCCAGGCCTGTCGCTGTGGCTGTAATACCGTTATTGTACGCGAAAAACATCTGTGGCTCCCTGAGAATCGTTCCTCTTATCGCTTTGTTGGTTTTCGTCGAAAGTTTTAAAAAAGAACGAACATTCGATTCGAGTAGCCTGCTGCCGTATTTTTCGTAGAATTTCGCCACTAGTGCACCAGGTATTGCACATAGATATGCGTCGTATCCCGCATCGCCTTCATTCGCATATGTGCGGAGGCATGGTATTCCATCTTCTCCGAAATCGGACATATTGATTGTAATCTCATCGAATCCGTTCTTGGAAAGGCTAAGGTCATACAAGTTGCCGATATCCCACACTTTGAGGAGAATGCTCTTGTCCTCGATGTTCCCCACATCCAAGGATTTAATCCTATCACTTTTTTCCAAGTCTGAGAGAACGAAAATCCTGTATCTGTCTATGTTTTCACGGTTATTGTATATGAATTCCGCAAGCTCGTACGCCATCTCGCTTTCTTCGATGCTGTTCTGAACGGTCCTGTCCAGAGATCCGTCGATAAATCTTCTCGCGCGTTCGGCCAGGTCTTGAATTTCTGTCTTCGTCAGTTTGGAATCGGGTTTGCTGGTGCCGTCATACCTGCATGTTATTATGGAGAATGTTCCGTCGTATTCGTCGAGGTTGTACCCGTCGATTTCCACCTTTTTTCCTCTGTTGCCGATGAGGCCTTCATAGAAACACGGTGTAAACTCCGATATCTCTTCGGCTTCGATTAGCTCTGTCATCACCGTATTGACGAACTCGGACCGGTTGAAATCCTGATTGACCTTGGATCCGATTTTTACGCTTTGAATATAATCTGTCCGATACTCGTTGATATCCATCATTTCACCCTGTATTCAACAATTTTATTCAAAGAAATATCATACTCGCCACTCAGTATACCAGACATCACCTGGGATCGTCTCAGCCGGGGAAATCCCTCTCGGACATCGTATTCATCGATCCTCACCAGTTCGTAATTGATATTGTCATAGAACGCATCATCTTCATAGCCCGCGCAAAACAAAGTTTCCATGAATTCGTTTCTGGACTCCAGGGATTGGAGCGCGCTCATTATTCTGTCGCTGAGATTTTTCAAATTTATTTTTTCTGCGGATTCCTTGGACGTCCTGCGGAGCGAGACGACAACCACTCGTCCTGGGTCATCGCGATCTAGTTGCTCGAGCGAATTAACCCTCAGTGAACTCTTCCCGTCGATCAGAGCCTTGACCTCGTACCAGCAGTCGTTCTGAACGAAGTCCTGTTTACCCCTGATTTTGTTCGTCCACGATTTAATCGCAGATGCCTCTCCATATCTTTGAATGAATAGTTTCTCCAGTGCGAGCATCTCCCCTATGAGTCCTTCTACTGCAGTTTCATCAAGATATTCACTGCAGGGTTTGAACATGCGCATCCAATGTTTGTAGTGAGATAATACAAATGCAACCCCATCTTCAGAGCTTACATTTTTACTTGATTCGATTGAATCTTCACAGAATTTGCAGAATGATTCCACATACTGCTCATCTTTGAGCACAAATGCTATGTGAAATTCTCCATTGCTCTTTTCCCATGATTCGATACTCAATCCTTTTGTTCCCTTAATCGGAGGAGGCTTATTCGTCGAGCTGACGACCAGTGCGAATTTCGGATCGCCTTCGTTATATTGCCAATCAAGAGGGTGATAAGGATCTGCCAGAATAAATTTGCAGGTCAACAGCCTTGGATCCATGCCATTCAATCCCCCTCTATTTCATCCAAATCTTCGTTGCCTCCCAGTCTGTCATAAATTACGGAGGTCCTGTATTTGATTGCGAGTCTGTCATTACCATTGTGGAAATCGTATTTTGGGAATCCCATGGCGATGCCTATCGGGGTCCTTCCTTCGAGCATGGCTCTTACCCTTTCCTTATCTGGATCCTCTGTTCCATTCTTTTCATCATATATATCTAGAACATAAATCAAGAATAACGGGCGACGTTTTTCAGTGTTGAGGTAGGCCTTTGCAGGGAAATTGAATTCTCCACCTTTGCTCTCGACCCTCTCTATTTCCTCCTTGGATAATGCAGATTTGTATTTCGATTCCAATTCTTCAATTTCAGCTCTCCATTCTCCTTTGGTTATTGTTCCTTCGCGTATGCTATCGATGCATATGCCCTCGCGTAGGTTGTGTGGTGTGATCAAGCTTGAACTGTTGAATCTTATGGTGCCCTCTTCCTTCGGTATGAAACTAGTGCGACGGGCGGTTTTGATGATACCTAATCCAGCAGACTCAAGAGTTTTTGAGACCGTTCCTGTGCCGTGTTGGATGGCTACGTCCCAATTGCTGTCAAGCTGCCCATCCCTTATCATCCGTATGACTGCTTCGTGATCAAAAAGCACGTTTCCTAACTTTGGATATTTGTATATTTCGAGGAAACTGGCGATTAAATCTCCCGGGACGTTGGGCCATACTCTGTTGCCGCCCATGAATTCGTTGACCAATGGCGTGCTCAGATCATTGAGGCGCTTTATCCATTCCTGTAGGGCCATATTATTCTCATCGACTATGCGCGGATCCACATACACTTTCGAAGTCCAAATCAGGCTTCCGTTCAAACTTTTTGTAATGTATGCCTCTCCTGCGCTCCTCATCTTATTGCGAGCAGTAATCAAGAGTCCATTTATGTCGTTCCTAACTCTGAATCCAAAATCATCTGGTGTTTTATTGAGGTCGCGCATGAGGTGGAATTCATCTTTCAGCTCTTCTGTGGCTTCGGAAATCTGATCATACCAATCAATGCTATCCTGCGTCATCCATACTCTACACAATTTGCCATAGTCATCACGATAGCCGAACCATCTCCCCATCTGCATGAGTGTATCGTAGTTGCTGGATACTCTGTAGAAGTAGCTTTGGCTCAATCCCTCTAGCGTCAGACCCCTAGAAAGACTGTTACCGCCCACAGCAATGACTCGAAGGCCGTCAGGATTATCGCTGTAGTTGAGATTCTTCGGTCCGTTTTTCTGATTGACCGATCTCACAGCAATAGGTTTCACCGCACCCTCGAGTCTCATCTGGATATCTATCCATTCGTACCCGACGTCTTTGTATTCTCTGATCCATGTGTTCTTTATCGAGCAGATATTTTTATCTTTCAGAGAATCCGATTCTGGAAGTTTGGAGTTGAGCTCCAATGAAGATTTAACTCCGAAAATATAATTGGCAATGAGCTCTCTGGCAGATTCCTGGACATTTGTGAATCTACTGACATTCACCAGCATCGACATATGACTCTTACCATATCCCTGCATCTCGCGAATAGTACAAGAAATCAAGAAGCAGTTTATCGCTTCGATAAGAGAGTCTGGCAGGATTTTTATCTTGAAATCCTTTCCGTGTTTGTATGGGATTTCCGGAAGGCCTATGTCGACCCCATCATGGATGACAGTTTCAATTTTTCTCAGCATGAACCGGTGATTTCCGTTTTCATCATACATGCTGGACGGGCCGATGTAATTGTTGGCGGCCCTGAGACAATAGATAAATTCATGCGGGTATAGGTCCTCCTTTTCGTCCGGATTGATGAATATGTTAGCATAGGGAGTGGCTGTGAAACCAACGTAAGTCGATTTGGTGAATAAGTTCAATATCTTGCGTATGCCTCTGTTTATTGCAGTTATCTCATCAGGATCTGAAGAAGTGTTGATCGAAGCATTATCCGCTTCATCGTCGATAAGGAGCAGAGGTGCTTCCAGTACCATATTTGGGCCACTACGGGTTCTCAGCCAATCGCTTAAGTTGTTCAGAATTTTTTTATTCTTTTTAACGACAAGCAACACGGGAATCTGAAGATCTGTTATCGGAACGTTGACCTGCGAGGCTATTGTGCTCTTGAAGTCGTTGTCGGTGGATGTGAAGACTGCGAACGGGAGATAATTGATTTTCCCAACTCCGATTGGTTTCCGCGCAGTGTCTGCTTTGATCAGTATGGCGCTTTCGGAACCGACAAGCCCCTCATCGAGCCGTCTTTGAGTCTGCTGACGTAATATCTCCAATGTCCCAGTAAGAAGAATTATGACCTTATATCCCACGTCGGCGGCCTTGCAACTCAATGTTGTGTACGTATTGGTTTTTCCAGATTGCACATCTCCCATAACCAATCCACGAACGGAAAATGGCCCCGATTTAGGGTCTCCGAATCCATCCATAATCTCATTCGTAATATCGTTAAGTTTGGATACGATGTCTGGAGATAATCCACGTTCACTTTGAAGATATTGTAGGTTACGTTCCGTATACTGCATCGGCGTATCCCTTGTTCTTGCTAGGTACCATGCCTTATGTTCGGAGTTCATTATCATGGATCCGACATCCAAGGTATGACCATAGATCGAAAGGATTTTTTTCTTCACCCTTTCAGCGACCACATCATCGAAATAACGAATGGTGCGGACGTCTTTTATGCACCTGTCGATTGTTGAGTCGTCTACAACTGATTCATTGTCAAGAAGAGACCTCACAATCATCATGTACGAATCGATTTCCTTCTCGTCTGGAGTTTCATCTGCTTTCATTGTATTCCTCAAGTTTTCTGATTACATTTGGATTGTTCATGAACGGCTCGGTGAAACGAAGTATGTCCATGGCAACGCCTTTTTCCAACAGTCGAATTCCCTGACCGATGTATTCCTCCTCATCGTCGGCATCTTCCGTTATAACGAGTTTAGACTCACCCATTGTGCAGAATATGTCATTGTAAGGTATTGATTTCGCGACAAGTTTCATCACATCGCGGAACCAGGTTTTGGCATCATCTTCAAGCTTATCGTACCCTTCTTTGATCACAGGGTGCTCCATGTTCAATTCGTATGTGTAGGACTTGTTGAGCGCCACTTTGTTCCAAACGTAATTCTTCGACGAGTCTGACTCCTTTCTTCCTCGAAATGTGTACTTACGTTCGCTTTTTGATATGACCCTTTCCAATACATTTTCGAATTCTTTCCTGAATTGATCAGGGACGGAAGCGGATGACTTTTTGACATCTATGTCCCATATCGAATCCATGCTGTTCGGTATTTCGACACGGACACGAGCTAATTTAGTGAGTTCCTTGCTTCTGCTCAGTTTGAACCATGTTCCTGGAATGATCAATCTTCTATTGCGATAAACCCAAAAGCCCTGAAGATTTCGTTGTGCGCCACCGATTTTGGCAATATCCTGGGGAGTCATCTTAGATTCAGGAGGTAGGACATAAGGAGTCACAACGACCTTTTGCCCATTAATTTCGACCGTCTGAGATGGCATGATGGATGTTAACGTGTTATCACTGAGGAATGGATCCAAAGGTTCCAGCTTGTTGTTGTTCATGAAGATGTTCACAGGATTCTTCTTTGAACTCATGTACATGTGGAAGTGCAAGCACAGATGACTCCTGCAGGAAACGAGTGTTTCATTCATAGACTCCTGAAGGTCGACAGCTCTCCCTCTGATTTTGTCCAAATTCTCCCAGATCACGAGCGTCCCATGTTCCAGTGTTTTAAGCATGAACATCTGGGGACAGTTATCGACCTCCTCCAGAGAAGGCAATTGTAATGTCCACTGGTCTGTTTCTATGACTCTGTCTAGGTCCCATCTGCAAGCTGCGAACCCAGCATCCGTTTTAGAAACCACAGTTAGCTTTCTGCATTGGGAGAGGGAGGCCATCTTCATGCCGAGTCCGAAACGCCCAAGATCATCCTCGGTTCGAACCATATTCGGGTCTGCACCATACCTCATGGCTATCTGCAAATCTTCTTGTTTCAAACCTTCTCCATCATCGAGTATAGCGACATAGGGGTCCTCGCTAGGGAGTGAGGTTATCCATATCCTCTTCGCCGATGCGCTGATGCTGTTATCGATAATGTCCGATATGGCCGATTCGAACGAATAACCGATTGATCGTGTAGATTCCATTAACGCGGCGGCGGTTGGAGGAGAGTCGATTTCCTTCATATGTGATTACCTCAACGCGCGTGTTTCTGCAGAAGGCTGTCGCGCGATATGCATGGGATATTTTCGCATGGTAATGTGTTTATAATACTTGTCCAATTTTTCATCCCGAATGCCGCTCTATTCTTCTTCAATGAACAGATTCTTTCTACAGCCCAACATGTTTTATTGACTTTCTTTGGTGTTGGACGCTTTTTAATGAAACGGCGTGTTTCCAAAATTTTTGTTTGCATAATTTTAAATATTGATTTAAAAACCACTAGTGTACTGACATCTGACGTGCAAAGCAAAACCAATTAATAAGGATTGAATTCGCAAACATTTCCATGACCGGTGGCGATAACGGCATCATCTGGGTCAAATAATTGAGCTAAATATGGATTATACATTTCTCTGGATATGGTTACGCCGTTTCAATGACCTTTGACATGACCTCTCTGATTGCGTTCAATACATATCCTCTGTTGAACCAAAAACACATTTTCTTGTGCATTTTACCATCGGGCCCCATGGTCAGGTCGCCGGAGTCCCTTCCGTGCGGCCTTACATGAGATATCTTGTCGGCCGAAATGGGGATGAAATTTTCATAATCTCCTTCTTTGATCTTTTCAACCGTGTCCTGCCACACCGAACGTACGGTCTCCAGGTCTTCTTCGCCCATCGACCAGAACTTTATGCCTTTGAAAATAGTCGATCTTCCGTCAGGTCCTTTCTGGTAGACCACGAAAAGGAAGCGATTCGTCATTATGTCGTACAGTTCGGATTCTTCCCAGATTTCGTTGACGATCTCCTTGTATCTGATATGAGGGAAGGACATGCTCTCTTTGAGATTTCCATTATTCTCTAAACGTACCGTCTTCATCTGGATGCCGGCCTTCTCGAATTCTTCTATTCTCTTCTTTTTGATGCCGAGCATCGCCCTGGCCATGGACGCATATCTGTCCTTACTATTACTTGGCGTTGTTCCGGTCTTTTTAATTATCTCATCTGTGCTCATTCCGACATATTGAAAAAAGATGTCAGCAACGACGTCTTCTATGTGCCTGTTCTTCAAATCTGAAATGTCCTTTATGACAGGTTCTGATTCTTTCAAAGAATCGAAGATCACTCGAAGATATTTGTTTTTCAGGCCGAACGCGCGTTGTTTGGCAGGAATGTCGCAGAAGGGCTGCCTGCGCAGGTCCCTTTCATGACCGACGCCTTTCGGCATCGCCTCCAAATAGAATGTCATGCCTCCAGATATCTCGTGGGCGAGCCCGTTCACCACCATTTCACGGATATTGTTCCAGTCTCTTTTGATGATTTCAAGGTCTACATCTGGAAACACCCATTCTGTGGTGTTCAGAATTGAATATTCGAGCGGGGTTTTTTCCTTCTCGTAGAGAAAGAACACTATCAGAAGGTCCTTATTCTTGGCCATGAAAGACTCTTCGAAGGTCTGGCCCACTATCTCCTCGTAGTTGATTATTCCTAGTGCCAGCCTCTCTTTTGGAGAATAACCGCCGAATTTCAATTTGCGCATAGGGCTAGATTTTAGCTCTATGCCGGCCTCTTCAAAATCCGGGACAGGGTCGTTGTTGTTCTCGATATGAAAATAACCGGACTCCAACACCTGGCCGAACCCGCCTTTGTTGTTCTCGTTTATTTCGCCTGAAGTGACAAAACTGCCCAGGGTCCGTCCTTTCAGCCTCTTTGCGTATTCTAAAATGGATCCTTTACTTTTCGGATCGTATGCGACCCCTTCTCTTATTTTGGGCACGCCCATCGATGGTAAACCATATTAATGAATATGTCCACTATTGATCCGTGGTTTCAGAATATCTGCGGGACGGCAGGTCGCCTTTGCCCGAAAATGAGGCCGTATCGCGCTCCATGCGCTCCAACAAAAGCAGGAACACATCGCCCGAACTGGTGCTTCGAAGTGCGCTCCGTGCCCTTGGCCATACGGGATACCGTCTGAATTGGAAAAAGGCGCCAGGAAGTCCCGATATATGTTTTGTAGGCAAGAAAGTGGCGATATTTGTCAACGGTTGCTTCTGGCACAGATGTCCGAGATGCGGCCTCCCATTACCGAAGACGCACGTCGACTACTGGTCTGCCAAGTTCGAGCGTAACACGGAAAGGGACAGGTGCAGCGAGGAGTCCTTAAGGGCCGCAGGTTGGACTGTCATCACGGTTTGGGAGTGCGAGGTCAAGAACGATCCTAAAGATGTAGCAGAAAGGATATCGATCGTTTTAAACCATTAAACCAGATGTGCCGTTGAAGATGTCTGAGAAGGTTATTTCTGTTGTAGAACTGTTTGCAGGAGTGGGCGGCTTCAGGCACGGCCTCGAGATTGCTTCCGAACGTTTTGAGACCTTATGGTCGAACCAATGGGAGCCAGGAAGAAAGAATCAATTCGCTTTCGATTGTTACGAAAGCCACTATGGGAACAGCGGATCCATAAACGTGAACGAAGACATTGCGACGGTTCAGGACGACATTCCGGAGCACGACCTACTGGTGGGCGGTTTTCCTTGTCAGGACTATTCGGTCGCCGCAACAAACGCCAAAGGCATCACAGGGAAGAAGGGGGTGCTTTGGTGGAACATCGACCATATAATTGACAAAAAGCGACCGCAGTTCGTCCTTTTGGAGAACGTGGACCGCCTCCTCAGATCCCCGAGCGCACAACGTGGCCGTGACTTCGGCATAATACTGCGCTGCCTGCATGACCAGGGATATGATGCGGAATGGCGTGTCATCAATGCCGCAGAATATGGCGAGGTCCAACGCAGAAGGCGCGTCTTCATATTCGCGTCCAAACGCGGAAACAACGGTTATGAAAAATCCCTGGGGGGATCTGGATTAAGAGAGATAGTTAACAAAAATGGTTTTTTTACAAGTGCTTTCCCAATAAAGGACGCCTTTAAAGGAGAAAAAGAATCGGAGTTCGCTATTGACGGGACCGAGTACCTGGACCTGGTCTCCATATCCGATCGCTTTGCTGAAAACTTCTACCGTGCCGGCTCTATGAAAGAAGGCAAAATCTATACGAGAGATTATTCCAGCGCCTGGGAGCCCGAAGAAGACAATGCATCAAAGACGCTCAGGTCCATACTTTTGGAGGACGTGGACGAGAAATACTTTGTCGACGACGAAAACGACATCGAGAAATGGAAATTTATGAAGGGGCCTAAAAAGCTGGTGCGCAAAAAAAGAGGCACGGACTTCGAATACCTTTATTCCGAGGGGGGCATCCCGTTCCCGGACGTCCTCGATTCGCCCAGCAGGACGATCCTGACCTCGGAGGGCTCGACGAACCGCAGCTCGCATTTTATCCTGGACCCGGCAACAGGGAGATACAGGATATTGACACCAGTGGAGTGTGAACGGCTCAATGGTTTCCCCTCGGGCTGGACGGAAGGGATGGCTGAAAGAAACCGCTATTTTGCAATGGGAAATGCCCTTGTTGTGCCTTTGATTACAAAAATGGGGACTCAAATCCTGAAGTACTGCTGATAAAGCCTATCCGAATCAGAACATAATTGTCCCAACCGTGACTACATCGAATTCCATAACAAACGTGTATTTTGGGACGCGTATGATCTTTTTTTCTACTCTGCCTGTATCTTCGTAATATGAGATATGCAATAATCACCACCGAAGGCACCACGACATCTCCAAATGGCAGCGACGTCGAAAACGTCCAAGTGCTTGCGTTTATCGAAGCCGCCGACGGTTTTTCAGCTATGTCTGAATTTAAAGAATTTTATTCGCAGACAGTAGAAGATCTGGGATTTACAAAGTATAGTTGTTTCCCCGAAGACTGATTCTGTACGATCGCCCGCTGTATCGTCCGTTTCACGTAATATGATATTTCCCGCTTTTTTGAACAAAGAAAAACTTGTCTGAGATGTCTGGGGAGAACGATTATCTAAACCTCGATCATTTAACCCACATGGCTGAAAAATGGGATTGGCATAACGATGTTGTGCCCCGCATAGACGGGAAACGCGTTGTGGTGACCGGGGGCGCATCGGGACTGGGCGCATACATCGCCGAAGCTCTCTGCGCCAAAGGGGCATCTGTCGTATTGGCCGACAGGGATGTAAAAGGCGCGGAAACTGTTGCCGGGAAGATCGCCTCCTCTGTGCCCCGAGCCGATGTTTCCGTCCGTTTTCTTGACTTGGCAGACCCTGTTACGATAGAGGATTTCGCAACCTGGTACATGTCCGAATACAGCACTTTGGACATACTCGTGAACAACGCCGGGATCATGACGCCGCCCTACGGCAAGACCGTCAAAGGATTCGAATCCCAGTTGGGAGTCAACCATCTGGGACATTTCACTCTCGCATACCACCTTCTGCCTGTCCTGGCCTCGACTCCCGGGTCCCGCCTCGTCACCCAGACCTCCATCGTGCACCGCGGAGGAAAAATCAATTTCAAAGATATCAATTCCGAGAGATCGTACAGTCCCTGGAAGGCGTACAAGCAGAGCAAGCTGGCCACGCTGCTCTTCTCCCGGGAGCTTGACAGACGCCTAAGGTCTCTGGGAATGGAGGCTCCGGTCAGCGTAGCCAGCCACCCCGGCCTGGTCGACACCCAGTTGTACCGGAACAGAGAGAGGATGAGAAGATGGCTCAAACCGTTCATGCACGAACTGGAGGCCGGCGCAATGCCGGCCCTCCGCGCGGCCCTGGACCCGGAGGCCCGGGGAGGCCAGCTCTACGGCACCGACGGTTGGATGGAGTTCAAGGGCCGGGCCATTCTGGTACGGCCTCACGGAAAGGGGAAAAACACGGACCTGGCCTCCAAGGTGTGGGAGCTTTCCGAAAATATGACCGGACTGGACTTCTCGGCCCGTCTGCGTGAGTGCGCGTCGGGCGATCGGTGAAGCATAATATCATTACAATAGACCGTAGTGCGGGTACATGGACCAGATAACCATCATAGGGCTGGCGGCAGGCCTGATCACCACAATGGGATACGTACCTCAGGTGATCAAGGGATACCGCAGCGGGCGCATGGAGGACGTCTCTCTTTTCATGCCCGCGTTCCTCATGGTGGGCATGGGCCTCTGGCTCATCTACGGCATCTTTCTCGGGGACCTTCCGATAATGCTCTGGAACGCCGTATCCGTGGCCCTCAACGCGGCGATGATAATAATGAAGGTCCGTTACGGCAAGAAAAGAAAAAATAAGGCGGAAGTCACTCGCTGAGCCGAGAGAACGGGCAGACCGAGATACACCTTCCGCAGGCCCTCTCGGGCTTGCTGCCGTCGCCGATCAGCTTTGCCTCGAACACTCCGCACTTCTTCCAATCTATGACCGCGTCCCGGCTCTCGGGGTGGTGGCCGAACTCGGTTTCTTTCAGAACCTTCATCGCGCACCGGTCGATGCATTCGGTGCATTCTCCGCATTTGCTGTCGACGAGCTTCGCCTTCCGTGTGACCGGCATGTCCGTGAGCACCGCGCCCATACGCTGTCTGGGCCCGTACTCGTCTGTGATGAACAGCCCGTTCTTGCCTATCCAGCCCATTCCGGACCTGGCCGCGATTGCCTTTTGTGATATAGGTCCGAGGAGATTCTCCATGTCGATCCTCTGAGAGGGGTCGATGAACCTGGCCTTGTAGCCCTCGGCCGCCAGTATCTGCACTATCTTCTCTCCCGCCTCCTTGAGCTTCTTGTTGCACATCTTGTAGGCCGATCGTATCTCCTCGCTCGGTTTCTCCAAAGATGCCCGGGCCGCTTCCTTGGGTATCTCCACGGCGAATGTCACCGCATAAGGGAACTCGAAGACGGCGGCATCGCCGGCCGGCATGCCCTTGAGATCGGACATATCGGCGAATCCTATCAGGCATGAGCCCGATTCCAGTGCGGCGGCCTCGATCTTCTGATAAAGCGGTTCCAAAGTACCGGTGTGCGTCATGCGCGGAGGATGCATGTGGCCGAAAATAAAGGTTGTTCTTTAAGTGCGACATTCAGGACGTCAAATTTTCTGAATTTGGACCGAGGCTTCTGTCTGAAGATGAAGCAGGCGGTACCTTTCGCATTGTTTTTCATTAAAAATATTACCGTGGTGAAAACAGAGCCAGAACATGATCTGGCTGGATGTTCCGCCCTACATAGAGGACATGGAACCCGGATAAGGATATATACGTATTAACGCCGTGCAACAGTGATCCACATGAACGACGCTGTATCAGACGATATAAAGTTCCAGAAGCTTAGACGGTTCAACCTGATAATGGGATTCTTCCATTTCATCCAGGCCGCCATAATGCTCGCGATAGCGAACTACGACGTGCAGATGAGTTTCACCACTTCGTACATCGACGCCACCGCCGGATTCCCTCCCGTCGGGCCCGGAGCCGCTCAAGTTTTATTCAGCGTGCCCTTGGGACCGATGGTGGCCGTATTCCTGCTGATGTCGGCTATAGCCCATCTCTCGATCGCCACGTTCGGGTTCGACTGGTACGTTAAGAACCTCAAGATGAACATGAACAAGGCCCGCTGGTTCGAGTACGCGTTGTCCTCTTCATTCATGTTGGTGGTGATAGCCTGGCTTTGCGGCATGTTCGACTTCGTATCCATCATAATGCTGTTCTCCCTGAACGCATGCATGAACCTGTTCGGCTACATGATGGAGGCGCACAACCAGAACACCAAGAAGACGGATTGGACCTCGTTCATATTCGGATGCTTCGCCGGGCTCGTCCCCTGGGTCGCGCTGATCATGTACTTCACCGGCGTCACCGGAGGCTCCCCTCCTGCGTTCGTCTACGGTATCATGGTCTCGATCGCTTTCTTCTTCAACATATTCGCGGTCAACATGATCCTGCAGTACAAGAAGGTCGGAAAGTGGAAGGACTACCTCTACGGCGAGAGGGTGTATATCATACTGAGCCTGGTGGCCAAGACCGCCCTGGCCTGGCAGGTGTTCGCCGGGACCATGGTCGGCTGAACGCCGGCTAAACCCCTTCAATAACTTTTTCTGCTGCGCGTCGGGCGTCTGCGGTCTTCGCGGACGGCCGACCGCAGATCTTGATTTTGCATATTTGGGACTTCTTCGAACGAGGCGCTTCGCTTACGATCGATGACCAAAAGATGTTTTCATATGCCCGGCCCCGGCGGTTCCGTGAGGCATCTCCCGGACCTTGCGATCATTGAGATGGGCGCCATATCAGAAGTCCCAGGCGGTTCATCTGCTCGGTACGGACCACGCCTTCCTCCGCATGCGAACCGACCACGTCTTCGATCGCCTTTGAAATCTCGCGTTCGTCCCTGTAGAGAAGGAATTTCCGCTTGTAGAATTCTGCGAGCCTGCCGGGTTCGCTCTCGCTGCAAGTCTCGATCTCAAATTTTTTTAAGATGGGTTCCCTGCCTATGGATTTCAGAAAACGTAAAGGAAAACCCGTGTCGTAACCCTCATAGGTGTATTCCCTGCCGAGCTCTCTCCAGATCTCGAAATAAATCGAATCCCTGTCTTTGGACATCGAAGAAATGTATATGCATGTATCGCTTGAGCACATCTCCATTTTAAGGATCGAGACAGAAGAATTTACCGGAGGGCAGAGCGAGGAGAAGGCAATGTCGTACTTCCTTTTCGGAACGTAAACATCCCAGTCCGCGCATTCGGTGCGGATGTTGGTTATCCCTTCGGTCCCGCATATGCCGTCGAGACGCTCCAGCATGCGTGCGGACTTGTCGATCGCAAGTATGCCTTTCACCGACGGCGATAACCTTAGGGAATACGTCCCGGGTCCGCATCCGATGTCCAGCAGGTCTTTGTTCCTGCTCACGTATCCTTCTGAGACGAGGAATTCCGTTATCATGTCGTGGATCTCCGAAAGCGTCCCGTCCCCGTACGTCTCGGCGGAATCATCCCATATTTTATCGATGTCTTTCTCGGAAAGCCCCTCGGCGAAGAAGGGATGTCTGCACCTGGCATGTTCCCACTCTCTTATCACCGGAATAGGATCAGACCGCATTGTCGCTCTTCCTCCTAAGTAGCAGAAATAAAAGCAGCGGGCCGCCGACCATGGCGGTAATGGCGCCTACCGGGAGCATTATCGGTTCTGCCAAGACCTTTGCGCCCAGGTCTGCCAGGAGCAGGATCGCGGAACCGCACAGCGCGGATGCGGGTATAAGGTATCTCATGTCTCCGCCTACGAAGATCCGCGAGATATGCGGCGCCAGCAGACATATGAAGCCTATGGAGCCTGTAAAGCATACCACCATCGCGGTGGAAAGACATGCGACGAGCAGAGTGACCGTTCTGACGGCCTCGGTGTTGACGCCCAGGCTTCGTGCGGTATCGTCGCCGAGCCTCATCGCGTTGATGTTCTTCGACAGGTAGGCCGAGGCGGCCAGGCACATCATCAGGGTTACAAGGACGAACGGGATGTGCCAGATGAAGATATTGTTGAGATCTCCCACCATCCAGAACACTACCGCCTTCACGGCGTTCGGTTCCCCGAAAAACTGCAGGAGCGTGTTGGCCGCGCTGAATATGTATGAGATGGCGACACCGCAGAGTACCATGGTGGCCGGCGCCAGGTTTCTCATCCGTCCCGCCGTAAGGATGATCGCTATCGGTATGAGTGCGAAGAAGAAGGAGTTCGCTATCACGCCTGCTATGTTCGAGGCCAGGGACATGCCCGTCAGTATCGCTATCGCCGCCCCGAAGCCCGCGCCCGACGACACGCCCAATGTATAGGGTGTCGCCAAAGGGTTCCTCAGTATGGACTGTGTGAGACATCCTCCTATTGCCAGGACCGCCCCGCCGATCAGGGCCATAAGTATCCGGGGGAGCCTGATGTCGATGATGATCATCCTCATCCTGTCGCTGATGTCGAAGGTTCCCGGCAGCAGGAAGTTTACAAGGGTCTTGTAGACGTCCGATACAGATATCTCAGCTGTGCCGACGGTGACCGAGTAGCAAAAGATGGAGATTACGGCGATGAGCAGGAATGATATGAACAGCAGCCTTTTCACAATAATAGTTCTGATCTTCTCTTCTTCGCAGCTGTTTTCATCGATATTCAATATATCCTCGCCCTTGAAATAAAAAATGAAAAGGTTTGTCCTGTCACATCACGGGACCGGCCGTCACACCGCAGGGCTGATGAACACGCCGTCCGTGCTGACGTCGTAATCGATGACCCCCAGCCACTCCGACACATACTCGTTGTGTATCGCCACGGCGTCAAAATCTGCAAACTCGTCCGGATAGATCGCCTTTGCGATATACGCCGCATGGAGTATCCCGCCGGTGGCCCCGTTCCTGAAGTCTCCGGCCATGATGTAGATGTTGCCGTCTTCCACGAAGTCCGTCAAGGGCCTTCCTGCCGCCAAGGCATGTGCGGCGTCCATCCCCGTGCCGTCGCCCGTGCCGTAACCGTGGTCGGGCGTGGACGTTACCACTGTGCCGCCGTACGTGTATTTCACGCAATGGCAGAATATGAAATCGATATCGGCGGTCACTATAGGCTCGGAGCCTACCTTTGTACCGTAAAGCGTCCTGTCGGGCCCCCCGTTGTACTGTTCCTCGGTCAGTATGTCCTTTGCAACCGGATAACCGCCCGCAAGAAGAAGGGCCTGTACCTGGGGGTCGATCTTGGTATAGATGCTCCAATCGGTTATGCTATCGTCGGAGAAGTAGGAATTGGAATAGTTGGTCATGAGCACTTTGACCTTGTCCTCCTCCTCGATACCGCCGGATATCGATGCGATCTCATCTCTGATGTCGAGAAGCCGTTCCACGTAGGCTTCTGCCCTTTCTACCCTGTCGAATATGTATCCGGCCTTCAGTATGCCCTGGATATACTCCGACTTTTCGGGCTCGAGGACGTCGGGCCTGTACATCCCGAGGTAGATGACGTCCACATCCTGGAGCATCTCCTGTTTGGCCTCCGTGCCGGCATATGAGAACGTGAGCAGTATGTCCAGGTCCAGCCCGGCCACGAACTCGTAGTTGGGGGCGTTCATGTTGACAAGATTGGTGATGCTGTCCCCCCTCTCCTCCCCGAAATAGAAGTCCCTCGTCTGATACGGCGCATTGTCCACGGCCACGACCTTGTCCTGAAGCCGGAGTATGCACATCAGCTCCGTGTTGCTGTAATATTCGGCACCTATCCTGCTTATGTCGAGACCTATTTTTTTGACATTGCCGTCCCCGTCGACCAACCAAAGATATTCGGCGGTCCTGTCGATGACCGCTTGGACCTGCTCTACGTCGCTTGCATCGACGACGCCGTCCTGATTCGCGTCGGCATATGTTGTCCTGTCGCTGCTTCCGGAGATTATGCTGTTGAGGAAGTCGACGTCATCGCCGTCGAGCTTCCAATCTCCATTCGCGTTGCCGAAGATCTGAAGTTCGGTGTCTACCGAATATCCCTCTGGGGCGCTTTTCGTCAGCAGGAATATACCGGCTCCCGCGCCGGCCATCGCCAGTGTGGCAACCAACACTACGGCCGCGGTTTTAGTGTTCATTGCGGCAGGCATACGTATTTTTAATATTTAACACTAATTATAATTACAGTAACACTAAACACATCAATAATAAATATTAATATGTAATTTGTATCAACCGAAGTGAACTTACAGGCAGAGGATATCGAATTTTCATACGGGAGGTCCCAAATTCTTAAGGGCATCGGATTCGAGCTCAGACCGGGCGAGGTGCTCGGGATAATCGGGCCGAACGGTTCGGGGAAGACCACGCTGATAAAATGCATCAACAGGATACTGGAACCTTCCCAGGGCAAGGTCACCATAGATTCCCGGGATGTCCTTTCGATGAAGGTGCGCGACGTCGCACGCATCATGGGCTACGTGCCGCAGGCATCTCTTGACGACCTTGCATCGCCGACGGTGTTCGAGGTCGTCATGATGGGCAGGATGCCTTATTCTTCATGGCAGTCCAATAAGAACGACCAGGAATTGACGTGGAAGGCCCTTGAGGACGTGGATATGAAAAGATTCGCCTCTGTCCCGTTCCGCCAGCTCAGCAGCGGCCAGATGCAGAGGGTGCTCATCGCAAGGGCCCTGGCCCAGGAGGCGAGGATCCTGCTGCTGGACGAGCCCACCAGCAACCTGGACATCAAATTCCAGAGAGAGATCATGGATGTCATCATCGGGCTGGTGAGGACCAAGAACGTCAGCGCATGCATGATACTCCATGATATGGACGCCGCCATGAAATATTGCGACAAAGCGGTCATAGTGGACGGGGGGGCCGTTACGGCCGCGGGCGATACCGAAGAAGTGCTGACCGCCGAAAATATCATGAGGACGTTCGGGGTAAAAGTCGCCATCGACCGCAACTACGGGCGCCCCCACATAATCGTCCTGTAATTTTCAGAAATAATTCCTGCTGTAGTCTCTGAAGCAGTCCAGACATACCTGTTTCCCGTCCTGCCAGCGGACCTTGTCCTCTCTGGCCAGCTCTCCGCAGGATTCGCACCTCACGCTGTAGAATATCTTGGCCGTCTCCGGGATGTCGAACACCGGGGTTTTCACTTTCACTACCTCCTCTTCCGGCGCGGTGAGGATGTGGTTCATTAAATCTTCCCTGCACATTTCGCCGAAGTCCCCGTCGATCAGTACCCTGACCTTCTTCCCCGACCTCCTGTCGAAAAAGGAATAGGCCTGCTTGCCGGTTATTCTGAACAGCAGGTTCCCTTTCCCGGCGGTGCACGAATAGATCGCCTGCACCGCATCTATGCCGCACGCGTCGTTTTCGACGACACATACGATCTCTTCGTCTCGGACTTTTTCCAACGGGACCCCGAGCGTCTCTGCGGCCACCTCGGACGCTCTGAATCCCATGGCCAATCCGGGACATGCATGTCCGTGGAATCTTACGCATTCGTTCCAGAGCTCTTCGTTCACAATCGGAGACCCTCGTGAGACTATTCAATTATTTGTCTTACGCACACTTAATTTTATGATCGTTGTTCTAAAGCGGATGTGGGCCCCTCCTGCCGCCCTTCCGATAGATATAAATTACATTGTCGGTTATTGACATATGTCAGAAACTATCGCGTATCTTGCGTTAAGCGGCCCTACGACGATGGTTCAGTACCGCAGATGGTGATATCGAATGCCGCGTCCGAAGAAATGGAGGAACGTATGCTGCCTTCCCGAAAGCAGGGAATACGGTCCGCTCGACAGGGTCCCGTGTACCGCAGAGACCATCAGGATGACGGTCGAGGAATACGAGGCCTTCCGTCTCATAGATCATGTCGGGATGACACAGGAGGAATGCGCCGAGCGCATGTGCGTCTCACGCACAACGGTGCAGGACATTTACAGCAAGGCCCGGCGGAAGTTGGCTTGCTCCCTTGTTGAGGGGGCCCCTCTGATCATCGAGGGCGGACAGTACCGCATATGCGAGCACAACGAGGGCTGCTGCAGGCGCAAGGCGTGCAGACACGCCTGCAGGAGCGTAACGTTAGTATTATCAGAAGAACAGGAGGCGAAAAAATGAAGATAATCGTACCGGTCGAAGGAGCATCAGGAATTTCGGAGATCAGCGGATCCCTGGGAAGGGCACCGTATTATTTGTTTTACGATACAGAGGTGGGAGTTGCGACGTATCTTGAGAACCCCGTTGCGGACAGCCCCTCGGGGGCCGGCGTCGGGGCTGCGCAGACCATAACCGATGCAGGTGCGGACGTCCTTCTGACCCTCAGATGCGGCGACCGCGCTTACGAAGTGCTCAGGGAAGCGGGGATCAAGGTTTTTCTAGCCCCTTCCGGAGATGCGGGGTCCGGCATAGAAGCATACCTCCAAGGCCGTTTGTCCGAGCTGACAGACTTCCACGAGGGGCACCATCACGGGGCGGTATGAAGTGAAGGTCGCGGTGCTCAGCGGCAAGGGAGGCACCGGTAAGACGATGTTGTCCGTGAACCTTGCGGCGGCCTCGGGACCGTCGACTTATGTCGACTGCGACGTCGAGGAGCCCAATGGCCATCTTTTTTTCAAGCCTGATGAATCATCCGAGGAGACGGTATCGGTACTCGTGCCAAGGGCCGATCGCAATGAATGCGACGGATGCATGGCATGCGTCCGATTCTGCAGATATCATGCACTTGCATACTCCCTCGACCGCCTGACTGTGTTCGACGACATGTGCCACTCTTGTGGCGGATGCGCCGAGATATGCCCCCGGAAAGCCATAACCGAACACCCGAGGGAGGTGGGCGTCGTCAGGACGGGGAGGTCGGGAGACGTCTCCGTTTACACGGGGACCATGAACGTCGGCGAGGCGGCGGGACTGCCCGTGATTCGCAGGCTCCTGGAAATGACGGCATTGTCCTATGATGAAAATATATTCATCGACTGTCCGCCGGGGAGCTCCTGTTCTGTCATGGAATGCATAAAGGATGCCGACTTCTGCGTTTTGGTAGCAGAGCCGACGATATTCGGAGCCCACAACCTGGAAATGGTATCCGAACTCGTCCGTGTATTCGGTAGGCCGTACGGGGTGGTCCTCAACAAGGTCATCGAAAATGAAAGAGATCCGTCCGAGGAATACTGTCTCGATAACGGCCTGCCGATACTGGGCAGGATTCCTTTCGACATCGGGCTCGGCAGGATATGTTCCGAGGCCGGGATCGCTTCGAGGGAGAATGTCGTATTCGAACGGATGTTCCGCGAGATTTATGAAAAGATGACGGAGATGGTCTCCCGATGAAACAGCTTCTCATCCTGAGCGGCAAAGGCGGTACGGGAAAGACGACGGTGGCAAGTGCTATGATACGCATGTCCGAAGCGCCGGCATGCGCAGACTGCGACGTGGACGCGCCGAACCTCCACCTTGTGCTCGGATACGGCGAAGATGCGGAAAGGAAGGATTATTTCGGTCTTCCCAAGGCCCGCATCGACAAGGACCTCTGCACAATGTGCGGCATATGTTCCGACAAGTGCCGTTTCGGAGCTATCGATATGGGCGATCGCGCAGAGGTGAACCCCTATGCCTGCGAGGGATGCGGGCTCTGCAAGGCGGTGTGCCCGTCTGATGCCATCGAAATGCTCCCGTCAGTCGCCGGAGACCTGATGCTCTACTCGGACACGGAAAGGGGGATATTTTCGACGGCACGGCTGAGGATAGGCAACGGTACGACCGGGCTTCTGGTCACAGAGGTCAAGAAACAGATGAAAAAGGCCGCCGGAAATGCTCCTTTCGCCATTATAGACGGGTCGCCGGGGATAGGGTGCCCCGTTATCGCTTCGATCACGGGCGTACATACTGTGCTGGTCGTGGCCGAGCCCTCCCTGTCGGGCATCAGCGACATGGAGAGGGTGCTGGATACCGCCGACCGTCTGGGCCCCCGGACGGCCGTATGCGTCAACAGGTCCGACACGAATCCCGCCATGACCGAACGGATAAGGTCGCTGTGCTCCGGAAGAGGCGTGCCCTACCTGGGAGAAATACCGTATGACCCCAAGGCAGTGGATGCCGTGAACAGGGGGCTTACCCTGGCGGACGTGGAATGTCCTGCGGGAGAGGCCGTACGAACCATATTCGGAAAGATCGTGAAACTGATGGAAGGGGGGGAGGGCGTATGAAAGTCTTTGTTCTGGTCGAGAACACTTCGGGTCCGGGCGGGCCGGAGGGAGAGCACGGGCTCAGCCTTTACATAAAAATGAAGAAGACGGTCTTTCTTTTCGATACGGGGCAGAGCGACAGATTCGTCCGCAACGCGGAGATCCTGGGAGCAGACCTCCGGGAAGTCGATGCGGCCGTAATATCGCACGGCCACTACGACCACGGCGGCGGAATGGCCGCTTTCCTGGCGGCCAACGGGCACGCCCCGGTATACGTTCACAGAAGGGCGTTCGAAACCCATCTTTCCCTGAGGTCCGACGGAAGCTATGCGGACATAGGTCTCGACCCGGGCCTCGAACACAACGGGCGCGTGGTCCTAACGGACGGGGAGACGAATATCTCCGAGGGAGCGGTGCTTTTCTGCGATGTGGGAAACGCGTGTCCGGTTCCGAGCGGCAACGGCAACCTTTTTTTGAAAATCGAAAACGACCTTCGCCCGGATGATTTCGCACACGAACAGAGCCTGATCCTGGAGGAGGAAGGCAAGACCGTCCTGATCTCCGGATGTTCTCATCGCGGGATCGCAAACATCGTGGAGAAGGCACGGGATATCATGGGCAGGTATCCGGACACGGTGATCGGAGGCTTCCACCTCAAGACACGGTCCTGCGGTCCAGATGCCGGATCGGAGGCGCGTAGCGTTTCCGAGGTCCTTCTGAAGACCGGCGCCGATTTCTACACCGGCCACTGCACGGGCGAGACGGCATACGGGCACATGAAAGAGGCCCTGGGAGACCGCTTATCCGCACTGAAAACGGGAGACGTTCTTGAGATATGACGACCTCAAAGCGAAAGATATGAAGATAGACAACATGGAAAAAACAAAGGAGAAGAAAAAATGAGAATAGTAGTAGCAAGCGACGGAGAGAATGTGACAGGACATTTCGGACACTGCGGATCGTTCAGGACGTTCGACGCGGAGAACGGCAAGATAACTGCGGCGGGCGCGATAGAAAATCCGGGGCACCGTCCCAATTTCCTTCCGATGTTCCTGAAAGAGAACGGAGCGGACGTGATCATATCGGGAGGGATGGGCGCGGCCGCCGTCGACCTGTTCAATAAAAACGGGATCGAAGTGATAATCGGCGCCGCGGGAGACGCCAGGACGGCGGCGGAGAGATATCTGAAGGGAGACCTCAAGTCCACCGGTTCGGTGTGCCACGAGCACATGCACCACGACGATTGCGGCGAATGAGACGCCGCCGAAACGGTAAAGCGAGCGGCGTCCGAACAGGGACCGGACGGTCTCCGTCCGTTGGTACGCCGCCTCAAATTTTTTACGCCACTATGGCGCAATCGGTGGCTTTCTCCGCCTTTCAGAGGCGTGCGAAACCGAATATGATGTCTTCGGTGAGGCGAAGAAGGCCGTTGCGTATGAGATAAGAAGGTTCCGGACGGCGGAACTTTGCGCCGCCGTCCGTCATTGGCGTTTCAGTCCTCTCCCCCGTCCTCGAACTGGCTGTTGTACATCTCGCTGTAGAACGCTCCCGCGGCCAGAAGCTCGTCGTGGGTCCCCTGCTCGACTATGTTACCTCCCCTCATAAGAAGAATCAGGTCGGAGTTTTTGATGGTGGAGAGGCGGTGCGCGATGACGAAGGACGTACGCCCCACGGTCATCTGGTCCATTGCGTTCTGGATCGCCCTCTCGGTCCTGGTGTCCACCGAGCTCGTCGCCTCGTCCAATATCAGGAGGGGCGCGTTCTCGACTATCGCACGGGCGATGGTGATCTGCTGCCTCTGTCCCACGGAAAGGGAGGTCGTGTTGTCCAGCATGGTATCGTATCCCTTGGGCAGGGTCTTTATGAAATGATGGATGCCCACGGCCTTGCATGCTTCCACGACCTGCTCGTCGGTCACTCCCTCCTTGCAATAGATGATGTTCTCCTTCACGGTCCCCTCGAAAATCCATGTGTCTTGGAGGACCATGCAGAACAGGTCGTGGACGTCGCTGCGCCTCATTTCTTTGATCGACACGCCGTCTATCAGGATGTCTCCGCTGTCCGTGTCGTAGAACCTCATCAGCAGATTGACCATGGTGGTCTTTCCCGCACCGGTAGGTCCGACGATGGCTATCTTCTGACCAGGCTTGACTTCCGCCGAGAATCCGTGGATGACCTCTTTGCCGGGAATGTAGCTGAAGTGCACGTTCCTGAACTCGACATGCCCCTCGACCTTCTCGAGCTTGCGGGGCTTGTCGCTGTCTTCGGACTGCTCCTCCTCCTCGATGAACTCGAAGACGCGTTCCCCGGCCGCCGCGACGGACTGCATGCCCGTGAAGGCCTGGGCCATCTGCGACAGGGGCTGCGTGAACAAACGTACGTAGATCATGAACGCTACGATCACACCGATCGAGATCTCCCCGTTTATGACCATTGCCGCACCGACGATACATACCATGACGTACCCGAAGTTTCCGATGAAGTTCATCAGAGGCATCATAAGGCCCGACAGGAACTGAGACATGAACGCGCTGCTGGCCAGTTCCTCGTTTATCGAGTCGAACTTTTTAGCGGCCTCTTTCTGTCCGTTGTATACTTTGACCACGTTATGCGCCGAATAGATCTCTGCGACATGTCCGTTCATGTTTCCGAGATTTTCCTGCTGGATGCTGAAGTACTTCTGCGAGTGCTTCATGATCAATATCATAAGCACAAAACCGGCGACGCAGGACAGCACCGTGACGGCCATCATTACAAAATTGGTATACGCCATCATTACCAGAGAACCGAGAAGCATCGTCACCGAGGTGATCAGCAATCCGATGCTCTGGTTCATCGACTGGCCCAACGTATCCACGTCGTTCGTGGCACGGCTGAGGATGTCCCCGCTGCTGGAAGTATCGAAGTATCTGAGAGGAAGGCGATTGATCTTCCTCGAGATATCGGTACGGAACTTCGAGGCCATCTTCTGCGATACCGTCGCCAGGATGTAGTTCTGAACGAACGTCAGTATTGTGCTGGCCGCATAGACCGCTATGAGGAAGAATCCTATCTCCCAGACCGCATCCATGTCTATGTTGCCGGATACCAGGCCTTCGACGATCAGGTTCGTCAGATCCCTTAATTTGTTCGGTCCGACCAGGATCAGTGCGGTACCGACGATCGCGAATACGATCGATATCCAGACTGCTATCCTGTATCTGCCCATGTAGGAAAATATCTTCTTCCAGGCCTCTGTGAACGCCTTCGGCTTTTCTACAGTCATCCCGGGATGGTCCATCGGGCCCCTTTTCTCGCTCATTTCATCAACTCCTCTTCGGAAAGCTGTGAATAAGCGATCTCGCGGTACACTTCGCTGCTCTTCAGCAGATCGTCGTGCGTGCCTATGCCTGCGATATGGCCTTCGTCGAGTACGACGATCGTATCGGCATCCATTATCGTGCCTATCCTCTGCGCCACGATCAGGCTGGTAACGCCCGAGGTCTCCTTTTTGAGCGCATCTCTGAGAACGCGGTCCGTCTTGTAGTCCAGAGCAGAGAACGAATCGTCGAAAACATAGAACTCCGGCTTCCTGCATACCGCACGTGCGATGGACAGACGCTGCTTCTGGCCTCCGGACAGGTTGGTGCCGCTTTCGGCGATCTTGCCTTCATATCCTCCGTCCATCTTCTCGACGAAGTCTTTACCCTGTGCGATGGCTACCGCTTTCTTGACGTCCTCCATCGTACGTTCGTCCGATGTGTCGCCGTAGTTCACGTTGCCGTATACGGTTCCCGAGAAGATCGTCGCCTTCTGCGGAATGTATCCGATCTTTCTGCGCAGCGCCTCCAATGTGTAGTCGCGGACATCCTCGCCGTCGACCAGGACCTGTCCTCCCGTCACATCGTAGAAACGCAGGACCAGGTTGATCAGTGTGCTCTTGCCGCTTCCGGTGGACCCGATGAACGCTATCGTCTCTCCCTTCCTAACCTTGAAACTTATGTCCTCGAGCACGCTCTCGGCGGCGCCCGGATATTTGAAGGAAACGTTCCTGAATTCTATCTCTCCCTCTTTACCTTCGGGAGAGGCCGTCTTTGTACCGTCTTTTATCGATGGCTCGGTGTTTATGACCTCCTCGATACGCTTGGCTGCAACGGTTGCACGCGGGAGTATCATGAAAATGAACACCAACATCATGAATGCAATTACGACCTGCATCGCATACGACGAGAACACGATCATGTCGGAGAACAGGGTCAGCCTTTCTCCGACTCCGGCGGCGGCCGATATCAGTATCGCGCCGATGATGTATATCGACATTGACAGCAGGCTCATTATCGCCGTCATCACTGGCAACAAGACCGCCAGGGAACGGTTTACGAAAAGGTTCGTCGACGTGAGGTCTTCGTTGGCCTTCTCGAACTTCTCCTCCTGATAGCTCTCTGCGTTGTACGCGCGGACGACCCTTACTCCGGACAGACCTTCTCCGGTGATCTGGTTAAGATTGTCCGTAAGTTTCTGGACCCTCTTGAAGCGCGGTACGACGAGGACCATTATGATGCCTATGGTCACCATCATGACGATGACCGCCACGGCAGTGGCAAGCGTCCAATGCATATCCTTGTTGGAGATCTTTACGATCGCCCATATCGCCATCACAGGTGCTTTTATGAGGATCTGCATGCCCATTGCAAAGGCCATCTGCACCTGGGTGATGTCGTTCGTCGAACGGGTGATCAGGCTGGCCAATGAGAATCTGCCGATTTCTTCCATCGAGAACTTCTCGACATTGTCGAACTGCATCTTGCGGATGCGTTTTGAGAGGGATGCCGCGATGTATGCTGCGACCGCTCCGACCACGATCGCCGCCAGAAGGCTGCCGAACGCGCATGCCATCATAGGCCATCCTTCGTCCATAACCTGCCCGACCGTTCCGCCGGTGGTTAGCAAAGTCGTTATCTGGGACATATATCCCGGAATCTCAAGTTCCAGGTAGACCTGCAGGCATATCAGCACAAAACAGACCGCAACGAGGGACCATTCTTTTTTACTTATATATTTGAGGATCAATTCCGAGCCTCCTTAGGCTCACTGTATTCTTCGTTAAGTTTTGCATTTATTTTGGTGCATATAGACCTGAACGCCTTCCGTTCCTCATCTGTGAGGTCCGAAAGAATATCGTCCCATATTTCGCCGAACGATGCGTTGACCAATTCTACCGCCCGCTCGCCTTTATCCGTGAGCACGATGCTGTAGCGTCTGGGATCGTTGCTCTCGTTGATCGCGAATCCCATTTCCATCAATAAGCCGACGGTACGGGTAGTGATCGACTTATCTACCATCATATAATTCGCGATCTCTTTCAGCGATGCCCCGCGATTCTGGGAGATCGCCAACAGGTAGATTCCATGAGAACCCTGTATTCCCAGATGCTCCAAGCGGACCGTCAGCTTACGGTCCATGTATTTTTTCATCGTTGCCGGTACGATGCGTTCATTTGTGATCTATTTCACGAGCGGTTGACTTGTCAACCATGTATATAAGGATTAGCAGAACCCGAATCCCGGCATCGGAATCCCCGTAAACGGCAGCTTATTTTTTGGATGTTTGAGACGGTCCTTTTTCGTCCGTGAACCATATTGTATTTACCCGCGCAAACGATAAAGACATCGCAATCGATCATCGCCGGGAGTGCAGATACATGAATGTCGGAACTGAACTTAAAAAAACGATCGACGTCCCGGATGGCGTATTCCTCAACTATATCGAATTGGATCCTCTGGCGATAAAGGCGATAATGATCAACGAAGTCGTGCCGTCGGATCCCCTGCAGGATTTTTACGGCGGTTCCGACGCGGATTATCTTAGAACGACCATTCCTCTTCTACGGGAGGCCGGTGCCGCGGTCTCCTCGATCCGGGACGCGGTGCAAATGGGGATCTACATAACCAATGCTGTCAAAACTCCAAAATCAAAAAGCACGGTCGATAAGGCGGAGATTGAAATCAGCCTGCCATATTTGGAAAAGGAACTTGCTTTGTTTCCAAACGTCAAGGTCATAATGCTCATGGGCGACGTTGCAAAAAAAGCATTTAACATGATTGCCAAAAAGGTCTCAAATAAAACCGTGGTGCCCTCGATCCCCACCTATAAGCTGAGAGGCAGTGAAATCCATTACGGGAGCATCAGGATCATTCCGTCCTACATCATGACAGGCAGAAACATCCTGATAGAGAAGTCTAAAGTACAGATGGCGACGGAGGATGTCGCCATAATGTTGGACCTCATTGGATGATCGGTTTTGAATACTAACGGAATTGTTTTCGATCCCGAGTATTTTACGTCTCTCCGTTCCTCCGATATGCTGTCTTGTAATCGGCATACGTATCCAACGGTCCTGTTTTTGGATCATGTCATTTATTCTCCCCGAAGCGACTCGACCGATGAGGCTGAAAGTCCTTCGAAGAAGAAACGAAATATATTATCTCAATAGCGCGATGCACCCCGCTAGGTGAAATCATGCCGATATTTCCGGACCCATTCGCAGGTAACGCCAGCAAAAAGATGACAGACCGCGAACTTGCCCAGGCCATAAGACTGGACATAGCCAGCGAGCTGGAGGCCATATTCCTCTACGACGCGCATGCGGCGGCCACAGATAATCCCGTGGCCAAGGCCGTTCTTAAAGATATACGCGACGAGGAGAAGGCCCACTTTGGTGAACTGGTCACCCTGATGAGATACCTCGACCCCAAGGAGGCCGAACTTTTCGAGAGCGGGGCCGCGGAGGTCAGGGAAGTCATAGAGGAACTGGAAGAAGAGGGCGCAATAAAGAAGTAAAAATCCTTCTTCGACACTGTCCTTCCTGCCTTCCGGCAGGGAGGACTTTCTCTTTCCCGCTCATACGTTATGCGCGGAACCGGGGGCGAAAGGATCGTACGGCTCCCCTATTTCCGAGCAGAGCTTCTCCAATTCGACATGGTATATCTTGCCGAGCTTGGTGATCGGCATATCGTTCAGAAATTGTATCTGACGAGGCAGGGCGTACTTGAAAATTTTATCCCTGCACACCTCCATGATGCGTTCCTTTGTCTCGGGCGTAGGGGGCGTTCCCTCTCTGAGGACCACGAACACCTTCACCACCTGCGAGTAGATTGGATGCGGGATGCCTATGGCATAGCAGCTCCGGACCGACGGGATCGAATTTATGACGTTCTCGATCTGGCTCGGATATATGTTGTATCCCGAGCTGACGATCATCCTCTTGATCCTCTGCTTGAAATAGACATATCCGTCGCTGTCCATGCAGCCGATGTCCCCCGTATGCAGCCATTTAAGGCCATCGTCATGGACTCTGAGCGTCTCGGCGGTCTCCTCGGGCTCGTCGACATAGCCCATCATCACCGACGGGCCGGAGATGCATATCTCCCCGTCTTCCCCATAATGTGCGGTTTCGGTTGTTCCGACACGGACTATCTTGTACAGAGTGTCGGGGAACGGGACCCCGATACTTCCTTCGCGCTGCTTCCCCTCGGATTTCAGGGAGAGACAGGACGCCGCTACGCACTCGGTGGCGCCGTAACCTTCCCTTATCGTCGTACGGCAGCCGTGCTCCTTCAAAAATGCGTCGACCCTCTTCTTCAGGTCCGCGTTGAGGGTGTCGCCACCGCAGAAAATGCCTTTCAGATGTGATAGATCGGCGTTCCTCATCCTCTTGTTCCTCAGCATCAGTTCGAAAAGGGACGGTACGCCGACGATGAAATTGGGCTTGTTCTTGATTATTATGTTGGCGTAGGACTTGGGGTCGAACTTCGGTATGAGAATACATGTGCGACCCATATACAGGACCATATGCACGCAGATGCACAGGCCGAAGCCGTGGAAGACCGGCATTATTGCCAGCATTGTATCCCCTACCTCGCCTGACTCGCCCATATGCATTGTCTGGACGGCGGCGGCGTTGATGTTCATGTTTGACAAGAGCACGCCCTTGCTGCGACCGGTGGTCCCGCCGCTGTACAGGATACAGGCGACGTCCTCTTTTCCGGAAGATATGGGGGGAAGTTCGACTTCCCTGCCTGTGCCCATCATATCGTTCCACCTGAGGACGTTCCCGTCGAACTTGGGCTTGGGGTCCTTCCTGCCTTGGACGATCCGGTACAACAGTGCCTTGCCCGCCCCCAGCCCGTCCTTGATGCTCGTGACTATGACATTCTTAAGGGTCCCGGACCCGTCGACTGCCGGAAAGTTGGGGTAGAACATGTCCAGAACGATCGCCGTTTTGCTGCCAGAGTTCTCAAGATAGAATTTTATCTCCTCTCTGGCGGAAAGAGGGTGTATCATAGTGGCCACCGCTCCGATCCTGTTGATCCCGTATATGGATATCAGAGCCTGGGGGCTGTTCGGGAGACAAACGAGGACCCGGTCGCCTTTCCGGATGCCGAGGCCGTGCAGGGCGCCGGCCATGGCGTCCACTTCCTCCATGAGCTCGGAATACCTCACCTTGCGGCCCATGAACTCGCATGCCACTGTATCCGGGCCCTCCGAGGCGGACCTCGAGAGGCATTCGTACATCGTCATGTCAGGGTACTCCAGATTTCTGGGAACATTTCCATATAGGTCGTACCAGGGCGTTTCAGCGGTCAAGTAGGCACCTCTCTCCCGGAAAATGGTTTCTCCAGCACTTCCGGGTTCAGGATGATCTCCCTGAAAACATCGAGTGTCCTGGCGAAATAGTATCCGTCGGATATCCTCTCGTCCACCGTGAACGCGAAATCGATGTACTGCCTGCTTACGACCTTGCCGTCTTCCATGCAGAGTTTTTCGTACATTTTACCAATGCAAAGGAATACCGAATTGGTCCCCCACTCGTTGAGATGGTGAAACGGGGCGCCGGCCTGTATGCTGCCCATGTTCGATATGAATATAGATGAGAAATTCGGGTCCGAAGAACTGATACTTTCCGGAACCTTCCCGTAATAGTTCAGGAACCTAAGGAATCTGGCTATGAACCTCTTCATAAAACGGGGGAGCTTGGCGACCTTTTCGACCACTCCGTCCGAACCGACGCTTCCCCCTTCTCTTACTCCATGCACCTGGGAGTAGATCTTGTCGGTGACCTCGAAGATGTCGGCGCCCTTTTCGAAGGGGATTTTTATGGCCGACTCCTCGGCTTCGTCTCCGAAGTATTTTTTAGCTATGAACCCCACATCGACGGTCTTCCTCTCGTACATTCTCTGCCCGCAGATGAACCTGTTCAACGCGGGCCTGATCGTCGCCGTTCGCACAGCCGTTGCCACGAAGACGGAGAAGAGCGTTATGTTGCTGCCCTCGCTTTTCTTGAGCTCGATGTATGCCAGCAGATTGGTCATATCGATGCTCTCGCAGAAAAAGACCTCGCATTCGGTTCTACGCGGCATCAAAAAAGGCATGATCTTATGATAGCTGTCAACGTCTCTCAGAAGGACGCCGTCCTTTCTGTCGCCTCTCTTTCTTTTGTCTGCCATGGAAAACGAACCGATGCCGGGTATCTGGAAGAAGGTTTTGCTGATATGCACCATCTTTGTTCTATTTAATTCCATGATAAAGTTGATCGGGGGATCTCTCTGGCAGATCTTTGGGTTTCGCTTCTATGAAGAGTGTCAGGGGAATCGATAGGTCGCATTATGTCGGCGGCCGCTGTTTTTATTACTTCTGGCAACGCTGTTTAATGTATCATAATCGGCTATATATTCCGAGATGGCTGTTTCAGGTCATGACCATATTGGATTCGGTTAAATCCTACGGCGCAGTACTGCCTCTGGCTATACTCAGGATATTGCTTGGCTTCGTGTTCCTCTGGGCCTTCTTCGACAAAATGTTCGGGCTGGGCTACAGCACAACTTCCCAAAATGCAATGATAAACGGCGGGTCCCCCACACGCGGTTTCCTCCAATACGGATCTGAAACTTTGAGCGCCCTCGGCGATTTCTTCGCTGTCACCGACGTGATCATAATGGCGGCCTTCCTGCTTCTGGGCCTGGCCCTGATCCTGGGAATAGGCATGAAGATCGCCACGATCGGAGGGACACTGCTCCTGATCATGATGTACATAGGGGTCTTCCCGCCCGATACCAACCCCCTGATCGATTACCACATAATCTATATCTTCCTCCTTCTGGCCATATGCCTTGCCAACGCCGGGGACTTCCTGGGAATGGGAAAGCAGTGGAAGGAGATGGAGATAGTGAAGAAACTCCCGATTTTGGAGTAACCCGGAATCGACCGAACACCGGAGGGGGGCCGGAGTGCCCCTCTCCTTATTTTTATGCGCTGCCCATATTTTTTCAGGGCATTGCTTATAAACGTCACAGATGTACTATATTTGCGCCTGTGGCTCGTTCATAGGGGGATAGTTATGAAAAAAGACGATAGATTGCCCCTTTATGGTTTTAACAACCTGGCCAAGACATTGGACCTCAATCTCTACACCGTAGAACGAACAGTTACAGATGACGAAAAGAAAAGATTCATATCCCATATTGATGGCCGCTACAGCTCTTCCAAGCTCAGGGCAATAATGGAAGAAATCTGCAGAGATATCGATGCGAACATCCTGGACGTTTCAACTTATGACTATGAACCTCACGGCGCCTCGGCGCTGATACTTCTGGCCGAGGAGGACACCAACCTCCATATGAAGACTGTGGCACATCTCGACAAGAGCCACATATCCCTGCATACCTATCCGGAACGTCACGACTCCATCGGCATTTCTACATTCAGGGTGGACATCGCACTGTCGACCTGCGGCAACATCTCGCCCCTATCTATCGTAGATAAGATATTCGATTTCTTCTCTCCGGACATAGCCATATTGGACTTTAACGTGAGAGGATACACTCGGGACACCGACGGAAGAAAGATCTTCATGGACAGGAAGGTCGATTCCCTGCAGGAGTGTTTCGACAAAGAAGCCCTTGAAAAGTACGTTGCAGAGGATTTCAACTTCCCCGAGCTGAGGTCCTATTACACCCGTATGATGAGGAAAGACCTCCTAGAACTCAAGAAAGAGGGAGAAGAAATATGGAAAGAAGTTGAGGATATCTACCTGGAGAGTTCCTCAGGAGAGAATAAATCAAAATCCTGGCACATAGAAAAGCAGTCGGAGGGTGCCGACCTCAGGATAAGGAAGGAAGAAATTCTGTATCATGGCATAAGCGAATTCCAGGAGATAGAGATCTTCGATTCGAAGACGTACGGAAAAATAATGGTCATAGACGGCTACATAATGCTCACCGAAAAAGACGAATTCATCTATCACGAGATGATGGTCCATGTTCCGATGTCCATCCTTAAAAATCCAAAAAAGGTGCTGGTCATCGGAGGGGGCGACGGAGGCTCCGTGAGGGAGCTGGTGAAGCACGGATGCCTAGAAAAGATCGATTTCGTAGAGATCGACGGTGACGTTATAGAAGCGTCGAAAAGGTTCTTCCCTTCGTTGACATGCGGTCTGGGAGATACCAGGGTCAGGACCGTTGTGGGTGACGGTATAAAGTTCGTATCCGAGACAGAGGAGACATACGATCTGATAATAGTGGACTCCACCGATCCGTATTCTGGCCCGGGAGAGGGCCTTTTTACTTCAAGCTTCTACAGAGACTGCTCGCGTATCCTCAGCGACGGTGGGATATTGGTCAATCAGCACGAGAGCCCATACTATGACGAAGATGCCGCATTGGCGAGAAAGATGCACCTCATGATGAGGGACATATTCCCGGTCTGCACGGCATATCAGGCTTTCATCCCCACATATCCATCGGGCCACTGGCTCTTCGGTTTCGCATCCAAGGGCGCCGACCCTCTCGCGGACGCTGTGCCTGGACGCATGGATTCCATAGATACGAAATACTACAACGACGAGGTACGCAGAGCATCCTTCGCCCTTCCCAACTATGTCAAGATGCTTCTGAAGTGAACGAGCCGATTATAATCCTCTATCGTGATTACGGTGTATGAATACGGTGTATCTTGCGGGCGGTTGTTTCTGGGGCGTCGAGAAGTATCTGTCGATGATACGCGGAGTCGTAAGCACCCGCACGGGATATGCGAACGGCGGTTCCGATAAGACTGACTACAGGTCCGTCTGCTCGGGCTCAGGGCATGCCGAAGCCGTGGAAGTCGTCTACGACAAGGAAACGGTCTCCCTGGAAAAACTTCTTGGCATATTCTACAGATGCATAGATCCGCTGAGCATCAACAAACAAGGTAACGACCGTGGAATACAGTACCGCACCGGCGTCTACTACACCGACCCGGAGGACGAGCATGCCATAAGGGCGTCGGTCTCCGAACTCGAAAAAACACTGGGAAAGAAGACCGCCATCGAAGTCCTTCCTCTGAAGAACTGGTGCACGGCCGAAGAATACCACCAGAAATATCTCGACAGGACCCCGGGAGGATACTGTCACATCTCCCCTTCCCTATTCTCGGAAGCCGAGATGGCAAATCCGATACCGATATATGAGCTGTCACCGGACTCCTCCCTTACTGACTTGCAGTATTCTGTAACGAGGAAAAACGGCACCGAAGCGCCGTTCACCGGCGAATACTGGGACTTTTTCGGAAAGGGAATTTATGTGGACGTGACCACAGGCGAGCCCCTATTCCTTTCGAAGGACAAATTCGAAAGCAGATGCGGGTGGCCGAGCTTCTCTTCTCCCGTATCGCCGGAGATCGTCGTAGAGAAGGATGACCGTACCCACGGAATGAAGAGGACGGAGATACGCAGCAGGTCCGGCGATGCGCATCTGGGACATGTGTTCCCCGACGGCCCGAAGCAGAAGGGCGGCCTGAGATATTGCATCAACAGCGCCGCTCTGCGTTTCGTTCCGTACGAGAAAATGGAAGAGGAAGGGTACGGATGGCTGATGGGCTCCCTCTGACCCGATGTTCCGCCCGGTCCGCAACCCTTCTTTTATTCGGTCAGGAGACTTCCGTTCACCGTCTGAAAGCCCTCAGATGCTTAAGAACGTCTGCGTCCTTTTCGGTCCACTCGGGAGTGAACCCTTGTTTGACATACTCGTTGTACCAGTCGACGCATTCCTTCATGTACCCGCTCATTTCCAGCTTGTCCTTCACCACGAAGAACGTATTATTCTCGTCTGGAACCCACTGTTTAGGTCTGGTGTAATCGCTTTCTTCGAGGAACCCCACGAGGAAGACGACCTTGTCGAGTTTGGAGAGCTCCGCATACAGCGAGGCCTGCAACATATAGTGCATCGGAACGTCCGTATAGCCTCCGGAGCCGTCCTCCCATGACTCTCTCGAGTTGGAGGTCTTGATCTCCAGGATGGCCTTCCTGGAACCGTTTGCGAGCACATATCCGTCGACCATGCCCCCGAACAGCTTCTCGTTGTGGAAATGGTCGTAACCGCACTTGTCCGCAGGTACCGGCTCTTCCACCTTCACAGGACTGTCGCAGCCGATTTTACCGGAGATATCTCCGGCTTTGACGGCGGCATATCTTCTGAGGACTGGCTCTATTACATTTCCCGCATCGATGTACTTATTTGGCTTATCTCCCGGATATAGTCCTGCGATCTCGCAGGCGACCTTGAAGGGGGTAGAGAACTCGCTGATGCCGAGTATCGGACCTATCCGGGTACCGGTGATCTTCTTAAGCTTGTAAGTGTCGAAATAGACGATTTTGTTTCCATCGTCTATCTCGACTATGGCGCGCCTTCCGTCGAACATGTCCAGTCGATCCCCCTCAGATACTTATCTCCACTGTTTTATCATCGACCATCGCCCAGTTAAGCTCTCCTATGCGGTTGCCGAGGGCTTCGATGCTGTTCAGGCCCGGGACCGCGATTATGCCGTTGCGGCATATTGCAAAACCCATGTTGTCATAGGTGAACCTGATCTTCGTCATCTCGGAGTTTATCCTCACAGAGTAGCGTCCTTCTTTGAAGATCGGGCTCTTGAACTCGTTGCCCGATATCCTCAGCAGATATGCGTCGGAAGAGGTTCTTTCGACCGCTTTCCGGTCCGAGTCATCTTTGCAGACGGCCCCCGCCCTCAGTTTTGACAGTTCAAAACTAAGATTTTCCGCCTTTTTCCTGAGGTCGTGGTTTTGCGATTCGTAATAGCTCATCATGGCGCTCTTCTCATTGATGAGCTTCTCTTCCCTGAACTTTACGGCGTTAAGTTTTTCCTGGAGCTCGAACGCCATCTTTTCATATCTCTCCCTGAGGTCCTTCTCGGAGTTTTCGAGCCTCTCCTCCATCTCGAATGTCCGGTTCCTCTCCCGATGTTCCAGCATGGATTCTATAGATTCGATCCTGGATGATTTGGCCTGGTATTCCGCCTCCAAAGCGGACCTCCTGCCCTCATACTCCTCCTCCAGGGCAGATTGCTTCCTCCCGTACTCTTCCTCGGAGCCTGCCACCCTCTCTTTGACCATTTGCTCCACGGTGGAATCTACCTCGGGTGCAAGATATTCCAGGACCTCCTTCTTCTTCCTGGACCATATATTGTTTGCAATCGCCTGCATATCGCCGGACATGGCCATTATCTCGGAGACCTCTATCTTCCTCACTGGTTCGGCATAGCCTAAGAAGTTTGTCTTCATAGTCACCTTGCATATCCATATCTCTTTCTCCAGAACGGTAATCTTGCTGTTCCAGTCAAGAGAGATCTTCTTTGTTCCGGTGTTGCACGAAAACTTACCGTCCGTACCCGTCTCGAAAAGCAGCACCATGAGCTTGCTTAGGACGTTTCCATCTTCCTCTGCAACACCGTTCTCCTCCAGGAATTTTTTTTGCACGTCGATGAAGTCCATCTTGGCCCCTCTCCTCACCTCGACCATTCATTCCGCCCCCGGGCACTCTTTTTCCGCCTCGATAAGAGCAAATACGTCTGTGAATCCTTCGTCGGCGTCCTTCGGCACATCGCAGGTCTCCTTTGCACAGGTTACGCAGTAATCTACGATCGGCAAGGTCCCCACATCCACGTATTTATCCGAGACTTCGACCACTTTGGAGGAGGTGCATTTCGAGAACGAGGCTACCTCCACTCTCTTGCCGAGAGACTGGACCATGCTGATGGCAGGTATGAAATCCCTGTCGCCGCTTATCACGATGGCCACATCGTAATGGTCTCTCACCGCATGTATGATCATCTCCGCGGCCATCGCCACATCGACCTCCTTCTGCTTGTCGTCTTCCATGTGGCCGCATACGATCTTATATCCGATCTTCGAAAGGTATTTCGCGTTCGAATACTTGCTGTTGAAGTACTGGATCGTGTCGAAGACTATTGCTCCGGCGACCTTGCGCCCGTCGATTAGAGTCGTTGCGAGCAGTTCATGATCTATCGTGCTGTTTTCCAGCCCCTCATGGTCCAAAAGTCCGTAACTGATGTTGGCCAGGTCCAAGAATATCATCACTCTGTCTTCTTTGTCGGTAGTTCTGAAACTCATTTTTTCACCTGCGCATGTGCGCATGATTACATGGCCGGTCGGGCATATATATGAAATAACGTTATAGAGGTTATATCTGATATAAGTGTTACAATGATATATCTGAAAAGCGTATTCTGCTGTGGAATATGCCCCGCGACGACAACAAAAGCAAACGGATCGATAGAATAGTCATATCGTGCGTCACTTTCGATACCGTCATGGTGACCGACCCCATAGAGCATTACGACGCCACTAAGGCCTACCTTGTCCACTACTCAAAAAAAGACGATGATGAATACAACGAATGCTTCAAACGTGTTCTGGAGATTTTGGAAGAGGGCTTCAACACCGTAGTTTTGGATTACGGTATGTCCGAGTTCGGATATGACTCCGGCTCGATCGGCGCCGAGATTAAAAAACAGAAGAATCTGACCGTCATCGACGTAAAATGCGAAAAGGTCTATGTGTTCCAGGATATGCTTAGAGTGCTGTTCTCCATAATACGTAAGGAACGGTCGATCTCTTCGAAGAACCCCATATATGTTAACGTATCCGCCGGCACTTCCGAGTTCTCGGCCGCCGCACTTATAGTCTCGATGATGTTCGAAAATGTCGAGGCGTTTTCCGTAGGCACGATGGAATACACCATCGTAGGGCTGGACCCATACAAGGACAGGGAGACGGGCAAGTTCATAGGTATTTCCAAAGCAGTGCATCCGCCCCGGGCTATCAACGGTTTCAAGGTGTCCCAACCTGAAAAGAATTTCACACTGGCACTTCGTCTGTATAAAGAGATGGGCTTCCCCTCCGCAACGAAGATGATCCGCGCCCTAAAGGACAGCGGGCTGTGGAATTCGCCTGACGGCGACCTGCCCAATGAGAAGATGCGTTACCAGAGACGGTACATCGACGAGTGGCTGAAAGACGGCCTCATCGAAAAAAACGGACGCGGCAAATATTCGCTTACGCCCCAGGGCCAGTTCGCAATAGAGACGTACTACACGGAAGTCGAATTACTCAGCATTGTTTGAAACGTTTGTTACGGCCTTGTGATAGATGTTGTTCGATTGCATGAAAAACATCCATCATCGATGAAAATAGTTGATCTGGCCATTAAGATTTTCTGATAAAAAATTATTTTTTTTTACATCTTTTGGAATGCTATGCATCCATTAAAATGTATCGATGTACATTAATATACATTATTATTTTAGATATATTAATTTAATATGTTAAGTTATCACATATATTATAATAGGTATGATACTAGGCAGGCCGTTCAGAGAATTATCGAATGAACTGCCAGCTGCAGCAATATCGTAACGACGGTTACCGGAATTCCGATGGCCATGAACTTCCAGAAGTCGATCTTTATCCCTTTTGCAGCCGCCTTCTCCGCGACTATTATATTGCACGCTGAACCGAGCAGGGTCGCGTTCCCCGCCAAAGTGGACGAGGCCGCCAATGTATACCAAAACGCATCCGTCTGAGGTATCATGCCGCTCAACAGCATGACTGCTGGTACATTGCTCACAAGGTTTGATATTATTGCTGAAAATCCGGCAGTGGCGATCAATGTCGGCGACTCTCCGGAACCGAACCCTGGAACAATTTCCGCAATATTGCCCAGCAGCCCGGAGGCCTGTACTCCCTTCATTAGAACGAACAGTCCGACAAAGAAAAGCAGAATGGACCAATCTATCCTGTGCAGAACCCACTTGCCTCTTTTGACATCCTTTGACAGTATTACTGCCACTGCGATGGCCCCTGCGATAAGCGCAGGCACGCATATCATGATGCCCAACGTACCGCTCACCGCAAACCCGATGAAGGCTAACAATGCAACACCCATGAGGATGCCCAGGCGCGTTTTGTCCACTGCTATGTGCTCTTCATCATCCAAATCTGTAACGACGGTCGCTGCAAGCCTCTTGCGGAAGAATATCAGCAGCATAACATATGCGACGGGGAGACATACCAGCGCCACAGGGAGCTGGTTGGCCAGGAACTGCATGAAAGATATCCCGGACTCCGACACGATATAAGCGTTCTGCGGGTTGCCGATCGCGGTGGCGACGCTTCCGATGTTCGCAGAGATCATCGTTCCTACAAGATAGGGGACGGGGTCGGCCTTAAGGGATGCGCAGCATCTGATTACGATAGGCGTGAACAGCAGAACGACCGCATCGTTCAGCACCAATGCCGCCAATAATGCATTGAGACACATGATCACTCCCAATAATTTGGGCCCGGCATGATACCTGGACATGAGCCAGTCCGAAATTATCTCAAAAAGGCCGCAATATTCCAGGCCTGCAACCAGGGCCATCATCCCCAGCAATAGCAAGATGACGTTATAATTGATGGAACCGACGGCCATCATCGGACTGACGACGCTGAATATGATCATCGCCGCGGCACCCAATAGAGCGGCCCCGGTACGGCTTATCTTCAATTTGCGATTGCCGCGCACCGAAATCAGCGCGTAAGTAATCACAAAGATCAGCAGTGCGGTAATCATGGGTCGCCAGAGGTCAGGAACTGCGATTACGGATTTAACGCTTGGTCACACGATAAGGCGCATATGTATCGAGGCTGACATTCATATCCTGTTTTGTAAAAAGAAGCTCTGTTGCTAAATCTCCGAAAAAGTTAAAGTGAAATCTCCGAAAAGGTTAAAATGGAGTAATATAATTTTCAGCTGGCACAATACCTGCAAATGCCAAGGATTATTTTATGATACTTAGAAAAAACGGATACGTCCAGAGAATTGCGGACGAAAGACTGGAAAAGATGCTTAATTCATTCGGGGCCGTTTGCATCGAAGGTCCAAAATGGTGCGGTAAAACCTGGACCGGCCTTAATCATTCTAACAGCGTCATCTACATAAAAGATCCATCGGGCGATTTTCAAAATCGAAGACTAGCGGAGATCGATCCGGAACTTATATTGAAAGGAGAAGGGCCGCGGCTCATTGATGAATGGCAGGAGGTGCCTCAAATATGGGATGCCGTAAAACATAAGGTAGATATGATTTCAGACAGGGGGCATTTTATCCTCACCGGTTCCGCAACACCGAATAATGACGGAATCATGCATAGCGGCGCTGGACGCATCGAAAGAATCAGAATGCATACGATGTCGTTATACGAATCCGGAGATTCTTCAGGGGAAGTCTCTTTGCTCGAGCTATTCGATAAACCTTGGAATGAAAACCTTTTCACGAACGAAGTGCGGCTGGAACACCTTATCGACCTTACCGTACGCGGCGGATGGCCGGGGATTCTGGGTTTAAGGACCGAAGACGCCATGGAAGTATCGAAAAGTTATCTTGATGCCATAATCAATAGGGATATTCAGACGATAGATGATAAGAAACGTGACATAACGAAAATGCGTATGTTGCTGAGGTCCCTGGCCAGGAATGAAAGCACCATAGTGAATAAAAGTACGCTTGCCCGTGATATATCGGATTCAAACGATGGGGCCATCTCGTTTCCCACATTGTCGGACTACCTCGATGTGCTCGGCAGGCTGTACATTATCGAAGAACAACCTGCATTCGATCCCAATATGCGTTCATCCATAAGGGTTGGAAAAGCACCTAAAAGACGCTTTACCGACCCGTCCTTGGCCGTTGCCACATTGGGTGCTACTCCCAAGATGATGATGGGGGACCTGAACACCTATGGATTGATGTTCGAATCCATGTGTATCCGAGATCTCGAAATATATGCAGAATCGTTCGGTGGCAGAGTATATCATTATCGCGACGGGGAGGGCAGAGAGATAGATGCCGTCATAGAACTTCCCGACGGGCGTTGGGGGGCGTTCGAGATCAAGCTGGGAGCAGACCGTATAGACAAAGCGGCCGAAAAGCTCCTTAAAATCGATGAAATGGCTTCCGAGGGCCGCGATTCAAAAAGACCATCCGTCCTCTGCGTGATTTGTGGCCTGTCTTCCGCAGCATACAGACGTGATGACGGCGTATTCGTTATACCGATTACCGCACTGAAAAATTGAACAGAATCGATGATGCGTATCCGATTGCATTCTTGAAGTGCACCCTGAATAGGGAATGTTCTTGGCGAACTCGAGGCGCCAATAGTTCTTTTTAGAGTAGATATACTGGCCCGCAACAGTTTGAAAGCGGACTTCTTCAATGTTTGCTGTCATACCTTCCTCTAAAGTATGGAATGAACGAAGCGACGATCAATGAGGCGCACAACGTAAGAATCACTATGCTGACCGTTGCTCCGATCTCTGGGTCCCTCACCGTTATCGCAATGACGATCCCTGCAATAAATCCGACCACAGCTATTGCCGAGAATAATTTCCATCCGCCATACTTTGCTATTTGCTCCTTTGTAATGTAAATTAGTCTTATGCTGATAACCAAACACAACGCTACCGAAACTGCCGCCGAGATGTTCATTTTTAATCACTGACCGCGGATATTCCAAACATACGCAATGGGAGATCGTTATGCCTTAGTCTAACTAATTTCCGCGCCATTGTACAGTACCGATTCGCAAACAGATAATATGTCGTTTTGTAAATCGCATCCGGCACGAGAGAACGCTGGCGGACGTCGTGTGCATCACCGGCACAGGATTTAGCATAGTCACAAAGGGCCGTCAGTTTTTGTGTGACATATTGGCCATCCTCCACAGCTCACAGACGCTAGGTGGCGTATTTGTGATTATGATAACTGCGCTGAAGAATTGAGAAGAATTCATGTTGCATGAATCATTTTTTAACTTTTTTACATTTTTTGAATTAATATAGCTAATTGCTTAATATGATATATTTTTATCAACTTATCGAATCGGAGTAAAATTAACTCCGTTTAATATTTCACAGCATAAATATATTAACAGTGTTTATTTTTGGAAATTCGAAACATTGTAAATAATAAATGTAATTTAGCTATTACATATATTATTCTTCTATCATCAAGATTTATGATCAATCCACTATATTTTTATCAACTTATCGATTCGAAGTAAAATTAACTCCGTTTAATATTTTACAGCGTAAATATATTAACAGTGTTTATTTTTGGAAATTCGGAGCGTTGTAAATAATAAATGTAATTTAGCTATTACATATATTATTCTTTTATAATCAAAATAATGAAAAATACAGCGTAACCGTGTATATTTTATTAATTTTACTAAAATATGTAATTTTTATCAAAAATAATCGTTATTTTCAAAAACCACTTCTTTCTTGTCCACGACGGTTCCCCGAATATCAACTTGGGAATGTGTTTTTGACACTGAAAAGGCTAGACTAAACGATGAAAAAACACCGAACATATTCTTCCAGACGAAAAAGAAGACAATTTACGGCTTATGCACAGGTCTGACGCATAGAATAGTCGGATACGGATGAAAAAGAGAGCTTAGTTCGCAGATTTTGAAATACGAGCGATTTTGTGTTACAAATTAGATTTATGATTAAAATATTGAGGGCCCGCTTCCGCGGGCCCCGTTCATGAAGTTTAGAGGGCAACCCTTCTTCCATAAAGGACGGCGACCATGACTATGACGATGGTTACTATGAGAGCTCCGACGATGCTTACGGTCCCGTCCGTTACATCAATAGTCTCCCAGATCGCAGTCAGTGTGACGTCGGACGTTCCCATGATATATTCGTCGCCTGCTTTGTAGACGTTTATTCCATCGGTCCATCCCCCGAACGTGTATCCATCCTTGGTGCCGTCGTAATCCGCGATGATGAACGAACGTCCCTCAGACAAAGCTGATTGTACAGGTGCAGAAGCGGATCCTCCGTCCACACTATATGTTACCGTATAGGCGACCCTTATCATACTTTCATATGTTCCTGCAAAACGGTAGCCGCTCAAATTTTCGAAGGTGTGTTCCAGTATAGTGGTTCCGTCTTCTGCAACGAAGGTCAGGCCGTAGAACGCATCGATGCCGATGGACGTCACGCTTGCAGGTATCGTAACTGATGTGAGACCGGTGCAGTAGTAGAACGCATAGTGAGCGATTGACGTTACGCCTTCAGGTATCGTCACAGACGTGAGACCGGTGCAGCCGGAGAATACAGACTGATCGATTGACGTTACGCCTTCAGGTATCGTCACGGACGTAAGGCCTGTGCAACCTGAGAATGCATAGTAGCTGATCGACGTCACGCTTGCGGGCATTGTGACGGACGTAAGGCCTGTGCAGCCGGAGAACGCAGATCCGCCGATCGACGTGACGCCCTCCGATATAGTAACGGACGTCAGGCCGGTACAGTTCCTGAACGCCGAGTCGGAGATAGAAGTGACGCTTGAAGGTATCGTCACTGACGTGAGACCGGTGCAGCCATAGAACGCGTACCAGCTGATGGACGTGACGCTGTCGGGTATCGTCACCGACGTGAGACCGGTGCAGCCTGAGAACGCATAATTGCTGATGGACGTGACGCTATCGGGAATAACGACATTTCCTTCGTATCCTCCGGGGCACTGTATCAAAGACGTCCTGCCCTTGTTGTACAGGATGCCCTGGCCGTCGTTCGAATAGTTAGCATTATGAACGGAAACGAAGAATTCCGTAAGATCTGTGCAGCCAGAGAACGCATAACTGCCGATGGACGTGACGCTTGCGGGTATCGTCACTGACGTCAGTCCGATGCAGCCAGAGAACGCAGATCCGCCGATCGACGTGACGCTGTCGGGTATGACGATGCCCCCCTCGTATCCTCCGGGACACTGTATCAAAGATGTCTTGTCCTTGTTGTAGAGGATGCCCTGGCCGTCGTTCGAATAGTTGGCATTGCCAGCTGAAACAACGAATTCCATGAGACCTGTGCAGCCCGAGAAAGCATTGAAGCCGATCGACGTGACATTGTTTGGTATGGTTAGAGAAGTTAGACCAGAGCATTCAGAGAATGCGTAGCCCCCGATCGACGTGACATTGTTTGGTATGGTTAGAGAAGTTAGACCAGAGCATCTGCAAAACGCATTGCTGCCGATCGACGTTACGCTGTCAGGTATCGTCACGGACGTTAGGCCGGTGCATCCGTAGAACACATTGTTCTCGATTGACGTTATGCCATCTAGTATCGTAACGGACGTGAGACCTGTGCAGAATAAGAACGCGCCGCCTCCGATGGACGCTACGCTTGCGGGTATCGTAACGGACGTGAGGCCTATGCAGTTGGAAAACGCATAGTCGCCGATGGACGTTATGCCATCCAGTATAGTAACGGACGTGAGGCCGGTGCAGCTTTCGAAAGCGGACTGGTCGATATACGTTACGCTTGCGGGTATCGTCACGGACGTTAGGCCTGCGCAGTTGGAAAACGCGTACCAACCGATCGACGTGACGCCTTCAGGTATCGTAACTGATGTGAGACCGGTGCAGTAGTAGAACGCATAGTTGCCGATGGACGTGACGCTTGAAGGTATCGTCAATGACGTGAGGCCGATGCAGTAGTAGAAAGTACCTTCGCCGATGGACGTGACGCTTGAAGGTATCGTCACTGACGTGAGACCGGTGCAGTTGTAGAATGCCAGGTCGCCGATGGACGTGACGCTGTCGGGTATGACGACATCTCCTCCGTATCCTTCGGGGCACTGTATCAAAGACGTCTTGTCCTTGTTGTAGAGGATGCCCCGACCGTCGTTCGAATAGTTGGCATTGTCAGTTGAAACAACGAATTCCGTGAGGCCGGTGCAGCCGAAGAACACATATCTTCCGATGGACGTGACGCTTGCGGGTATCGTCAAGGACGTCAGGCCGGTGCAGTTGTAGAATGCTAGGTCGCCGATGGACGTGACGCTGTACGATACGCCTTCGTATGTGACCGTGGCTGGTATCGAGATCTCGGCCAGCAGCATGCCTGCGCTGCTGACGTCCGTGACCGTGGCGATGTTGTTGTCAGGGTCGGAATCGCCCATGTCGTCAAGATCGTAGACAAGGTCGTCTATCGTTACGTCGTACGATGCCGCATATGCTTCATCGGTTCCGTACAGCACCGCGAAAGAAGATATCAGAACTACTGTGAGCGCCAAAGCGACCGCGATTTTTCCTTTGTTATCGGATATGACTGGAAGAAGGGACATGTTATATCCAGAGTATTTTGTGCCCGTTATTAATATTTCCGCCAGCATTTTTATGACCTATTATGATAATTATCCGCATGATCTCCGGCTGAAAAAGAGGGTCCTTCCGAGAGCTGTATTAAGAACTGTTAAACAGGATTAAATACTGGATGCGCTCAACCCCCGGAACCATGTCCGTATGATGATACCAACGGTTTCCCTGCAGCTTACCGTTTTGTATACTGAGGCCTGCCCGCCCTAAATGGCACCTGCGTAGATGACGTCGCAATGATGAAAATATAAAAGAAACACAGTATGCCGCCGGGCGGCTCGGCAGATCATGAGATCCGATGCGATACGGCTCAGGGGTGCGATCCACTGAAACGCTTCCTATGGCTATAGAGGGTGTGCCCGATTATCGCCCTGACCTCTTAGGACCCGGTGACTTCGTCCACGGCCGTCTCCTTTTTCTCCAGGGTATTGTAGACCATGAAGAAGTGGGCCATCCCGTTGAATATGTGCTCGGGAAGCTCCGATATGTCCCTGAGCAGATTGTACAAGTAAAATGTCTGCTCCCCGCCACAGCCTGTGGCGGGGACTTTCGGTTTCGGTAAACGGGTTTCTTCCGGCCTCAGTGTCTCCTGATGACGATCGCCGCTACGGCTATTATCGCGATCGCCGCGGCCGCTATTCCGATGTACAGCATTGTGTTGTCGTCCTCCTCGGGAGACGGCTCGGCGAGGACGTACGAGGAGCAGTGGGTGAGGTCGAACGTCACCTTGCCGTCCGTTACGGTCACGTCCTGTCCCTGGTCTTCCAGCTGCTTCGTCTCCTCGTTGTAGAAGAACAATGTCAACACCGTGCCGTCCGCGTAGTCGTCGCCGACATAGTATGTGACGGATGCGTTGATCGGAAGCTCTCCGCTCGCCGCGAAGTTCAGGACGAGAGGATTCTGCACCTTGGTGGAACCTATCGCATTCTCGAGCTCTGCGTCCGGAACGGCCTTGGATATGTCCGCCTTGAATGTTCCTGCGCCTTCCTTGTAATCTCCGGCGAAGGACCAGGAATACTGCACCTGTCCTTCGTCGTCGACCACGTCGATGGTCAGGGTCTTATCGCCGAGACCTTCGAAAAGCGTATTGTCCAGCGTCGTTCCGGTGACGTTTCCGCCTATCTGCAGGACGGGTTCGTCATTCTGTTGGATGATATCGTCCAGCTCCTCCGTGGGCGGCACTTCGGAATATGTTATGATGTTCCACGCCGCGTAGAGCGTTACGTTCCCGGTCACGGTGTGTTGTGTGATGGGAGTCCCTGAAGATGTAAGAGACCATCCGCCGAACGTGTATCCTGCCCTCGTCATGCCGTCACCCGCGGGAAGCGTAAGGGCGGCCCCGTAGCCCAAGGAGGCCGAAGACGGTGCTGTGCCCATCCCCTTGTTGATGTTGTAGGTCACAGTGTAGTTTCTCAGGACCTCGTCGAAGACCGCCGTGTATGTCACATCGCCTGTCACAGCGACCGGCTCGACGTCCCAGTTCGCAAACGTGTACGTGTACTGGGCCGTCGCTACCTTCGTCGGCGTTCCCGAATATTCCGGTACTGTTCCATATGGGACGGATGCGGACGATGATGTTCCGTCTATGACCCACGTTATTGTATATTCGTTAACGGTCGAAGTGTACTCTGCAGTATACGTCTGATCACCTGTGACGGCCATGATTTCCGGGGACCATCCCGCGAACACGTACGTATATTGGGCTGTGGCCATCTTGTCGGTGGAACCATTGAATGCCGGAGTGGCTCCATATTCATAATCCTCCGATATATCGGATCCGTCCACGGACCAGGTTATCGTGTACGTGTCAGGTATCCAGACGGCGAACAACGTCTCATTGTTGGCCGTCACCGTGTAGGGGGTCAGCAAAGTTGCGCCGCCCGCATGATGGGACCATCCGCCGAACGTGTGGCCGGTCTTGGCGAGGTCACCGGCGCTGGGCAGGTCCACGGCCGAGCCGTAGTCGGCGGCGATGGCGGCGGGCGCACTTCCCGTGCCGCCGTTGGCGTTGAAAGATATGATTTTTGGCGTGGATATGAACTCCGATGCACCGGTGAAGTTTGTCGCCCTCACACCGAAGAAATACGTTGTGTCCGGATCCAGACCTGTGACGGTACAATTGAGCAGGTCTCCGGTCCAGTACAATGACCAGGTGCTGCTGTCATCCACTGTGCCGTACCATACCTCGTAACCGTCTATCTTGCCCCCGTTGTAGACCGGGGCGGTCCAAGAGAGCGCCGTCTCCCCCGCGTTTACGGAAGATGATATACTCGACGGCGGGTCGGGGACGGTCACTCCGACGGCCCTTATCCCGCCTAATTTTGTTCCGAAGCCGGTTGCGTCTTGATAGTGATATGCTGTTGTGGAAGCGTTGTTGGTATTCGCCCATTGGATGCTTACGGTCGGCGCACTGCCCAAGAAAACTATGCTGGTAAGATTAATACATTTGTCGAACGCGTACCAGCCGATAGACTTGACACTTGAAGGTATCGTAACTGACGTAAGACCAATGCACTGACTGAACGCATAGTCTCCGATGGACGTGACGCTCGAAGGTATCGTAACTGACGTGAGGCCGGTGCACTGACTGAACGCCGAGTCGCCGATTGACGTGACGCTCGAAGGTATAGTAACTGACGTGAGACCAATGCACTGACTGAACGCCGAGTCGCCGATGGACGTGACGCTCGAAGGTATCGTAACTGACGTGAGACCGGTGCAGAAGGAGAACGCATAGTGGCCGATCGACGTGACGCCTTCGGGTATCGTCACTGACGTGAGGCGGGTGCAGTATCTGAACGCCGAGTCGCCGATCGACGTGACGCCTTCGGGTATCGTCACTGACGTGAGGCCGGTGCAGTTGTAGAACGCATAGTTACCGATGGACGTGACGCTGTCGGGTATGACGACGCCCCCTTTGTATCCTCCGGGGCACTGTATCAAAGACGTCTTGTCCTTGTTGTAGAGGATGCCCTGACCGTCGTTCGAATAGTTGGCATTGTCAGCTGAAACAACGAATGCCGTGAGGATCGTGCAACCTGAGAACGCATAGTTTCCGATGGACGTGACGCTTGCGGGTATCGTCACAGACGTCAGGCCAGTGCAGCCGTAGAACGCAGATCCGCCGATGGACGTGACGCTTGCGGGTATCGTCACAGACGTGAGGCCGGTGCAGCCGTAGAACGCAGATCCGCCGATGGACGTTACGCCTTCCGATATCGTGACCGAGATCGTTTTGGAACGGCTCTCGTACCACGGCGTTTTTCCGTAATCGTACTCAGTGTAGGAAGCGCCTTTGCCGGTCTGACCCTCTGTCAGGACGACCGACGTGACTCTGATGCAACCAGAGAACGCAGATACAGTGAACTTGATGTCGATGGGCACGGTAAGCGACGTGAGGCCGGTGCAGTCGGAGAACGCATAGCCGCCGATGGACGTGACACTCGAAGGTATCGTAACTAACGTGAGGCCGGTGCAGTTGTAGAACGCATAGTTTCCGATGGACATTACGCCTTCAGGTATCGTCACAGACGTGAGGCCGGTGCAGCCGTAGAACGCAGAGTTGCCGATGGACGTCACGTCATATGTCGCCGAATCGTAAGTCACGGAAGACGGGATCGTCAGTTCCGTTATGCTCGAATCGTCGAGACCGGTGATTTCCACGGTGCCGTTGGCCTTTATCATATATTCCAAGCCACCCTCCGAGAAGGGCGTTCCAGCTCCTGCGCCCTCCGCAGAATCGGATTCGGAAACGACCATATATGACGAAACGACGGCCAGTGCAAAAATCGTAAACAAAGACGCTTTCAAAACAGAAGACACAGACATTATTCTCACAACCTCTCCGATGATGCTGAGTAAAGACAATACTCCGACACCTTTTGGGATCTGACAGTTTTATCTGGCTCTGAGCATGTGCGGTTCCTCATCGACGTAGTTTTTTAAATAAATACTTTTTGTTTAAATCGTCTCAAAAAATTACTGCCAGCACGTTGATGAAAACAGATTTGAGCAACATCGTCTGATAACCGGATTTTCAATGAAATCCTTCTATAGATTAAGCAAATATGAAGAAATGCAAAAGCATGATAGTATTTCTTGAAGTGGACGCACTGTGGCCGGAACTGAACCGGTTGGTCATTTTAATTGCAACCTATAGCGTTTCTACTGAGATATATATGTAAATATTAAATCCGAACACTTGGATGAAGTGCCATGTTTCCGTCCGGAACTAAAATCCCCTCGGTTATCCTGATGATAGGAATAGCACTGTTCGCGTTCTGTTGGATGGGGGCCGTACTGCTGGACCCGTCTTGGACGTTCGGCGTCAACACCATGAGCGAGCTGGGTATTTCGAAAACGAATGCCAGATACCTATTTCTGATCGGTTGTTTAGGAACAGGGATATGCACCTGCATATACGGAGCGCTGATGGCATACTCCCTGAAACCCATGCTCCTGCGCTCTGTTTTCATCATATTATCGGTCGCAGGGATATTCCTCATGGGTGTTGGATTCTTTACGATGGATACGGACCTGCATATCGTATTCACAGCCGCGTTCTTCATCTCGGTCGCGCTGTGTATGGTGATTTACGCCCTGTATGTTGCATTTGCCGAAGAAAATTACCTGCTCGGCATCTATACTGCTGTACTGATCGTAGTGAACGTTCTGTTGCTTCTGCTAACGCCGCTGGCATTCGTAGAGCCCGTGGCGGTCATCCTGTTTATGATATGGATCTTGAGCATCAACCACAGTTTCTTTTGGAACGAAGATAAGTGGTTCATTATTAATTACGGCAGATAAGCTTCTGTCTTAATTAATAATGGATCTCAACTCCATCCGTCATAATACATCGCAACGGCGGTGACGAAGACCGCGCCCACCATGAGCAGAATGATTCCCCAGGATACGATTTTGATCTTGGTTTGCTTTTTCACAGGGGGCCATCGTCGGTGCAGATAATAACTTTTAGCCGGAACGATTCGATATCAATAGTTCCGGACCGATGATCTTCGTTGGTCGAATATAATTCCTGCGCCCGCTTACGCTGGGAAATATGTTCAAGGTGAAAAACACGGAGGGCCCGCACGAGCGGGGCCCGATGCTCGGATCTGAAAGCGGCCCTTCTTAGTAAGCCCATAATGCGACCGGAACTACGGCCATGCGGTTACGATGCCTGCGATCATCTCGTTGAGGCCTTTGAATTCTTGCCTGCTCGGGCAAATTAGCAGCTTCCACAATGAAACGGAATGAAAAATTTTGGGCGTGCCAGAACATGTTACCGTCATCGGACCTCTGTCCTCCGAATGCATATCCGGCCTTCGTTCCGGAATAGGATGCGGCAATGAATATCGATCCCTCGCGATAACTTAAGGAAATGGAGTGAACTGTCGACGGGATGCTCTATGTCCGAGGCGATCTTATCTTACAGGAGGCCTCGATGGGAGGTCATGCCATTCCTGTAGAAAATTATCTCTGAATCAGGTTTTGGCCCGCATACATCCTATCGATCGGGATTTCGTATTTTTCCCGCGATAACCATTCTTTAAAAATCTGGCACATTTAATATGCTGTCTTAAAAGCAGTTATTGGTAAGATAAAAAAAACTGCAATACAGGAACATCGGCAACCATCGGGCCGTTTCCCGCCGGGGCGACCCCGCAGAGTTACGACGACCTTTCGGATGAATGAATAAAAAGATTTGACCCCTCCCGGAGGAGGGGGTTTGGTTTAACTTTTATGCACACTTGCCGTCGCACTCTGCCTTCACGAGTGTGAATGCAAGGTACAGGGTCAGTATGAAGTTTGCAGTAGCGGCGATTCCCTTCAGGAGCACCCAGATATCAGTGCCCTCGGCCGCCGCGACTCCGCCGAATATGAATATCAGCGCCGTGGTGATCAGAATGGTCGTCAGCACGGACGGGTTCTTTGCCATATAAGACCATACGAATGCTACAAGGTACAATACTCCGAGCGCAATGTTTGTGTATATGTCTCCACCGGCCCATCCAGCGTAGAATACACCCGCTGCCACTAGTCCGAACACGGTGGCTCCAAAGTTGGATCCAGCCCTGTACGCACCGATGGCTGCGAGCAGTATGAATACACCGCAAATCATGACGAACCTGCCAAGCTGTTCGGCTGCAAGTCCGTAAGTGCTGTCCGCATATGTTACGAAGCATATCATCGCTATAGGTAGCGACACCAACGCCACGAAGAACAGCCCGAAAGCGGTTGTGTCTATGCATTTTTCTGTCATTTGTTTTTCCTCCAGGACATTAGTCCCGTTTACGAATCTGACTTGCTCATATTAAAGGTTTCCTTTAACATTAAATATTTATTTTTAACGAAGTATCCAGCATGTCAAATAATGTAGCATTTGACCCCCGTAATCCGGGACGATTTTCACATCCGAAAACCGCCCTTGCGCTTGGTCCCCGCGCTCGCTTTTTTACATTAATACTGCTCGCCTATCACCGGTACGAGAAGGACGCCCCTCTTGGAGGGGTCCTTTACTTTGGACGACATCATTTCCTGCACCTTGTTGAAAAGCCCGGGCGATACGGCCGTGTGGGCCTCGTGACGTATAAGGACATCTTCCCATCTCATGTATCCCGCATAGACCGGATTGTGGAGTATGTTGCTCAGGTTGAACTTGTTCCAGATGTTGCCTTTCCGGGTGAGGGTTTCTTCCTCGTTGAGATTCCTGCATATCTCGTCGATCGTCCTCCCGTCATAATATTGGAAAAATATGTTCTCGATCACGTCGAGCTCGTCTCCGACGGCTTCGAGGGCTCCGTTGTTGAGACGATACCCGAAGGGGGGATTGAATCCCATCGTCTTCTTTTCGGATTCGTCGTTCTCGAGATTCTCGGCCTTCTCGCGCATGCCCATGTAGGTGCGCTCACCGATCTGTTCGCTTTCAAGCTGGGCTATGCGCTGGATCATGTCCACTACAAAACGTCCGAGCGCATTGGTCGTGTCTAGCGCCTCGGTGGAAGAGACGAACATCTTGCCTTTTGAGCTTAATTCCTCCATCATCTCCATGAAATTGCGGCTGTTCCTGTGGATACGGTCCATCTTTACGACCAGCATCACATCCCAGAGATCCAATTCATCGACCATTTGCGTGTATCCGGGACGTTTGGCGGTACGTCCAGAATAACCGTCGTCCTCGTACACCTTCGCAATGTTCCAGCTCTGAGAAATACAATAGTTGACGAGCATCTCCTTTTGCGCATCGAGCGAATATCCTTCCTGCGCCTGCTCGTCTGTAGACACACGCACGTAGATTGCGGCCCGGAGATTCTCTTTTTCATCCATTGAAAGGCCCGTTTACTGCCTCATAGGCTTCTTTATCTATTATCGCCATGTGACCGCCTTCTCTGACGATACCGTCCCATTCTATGTATCCCGTATAAATCGGGTTGTGGAGGATGTTGCATATCGACTGCCTGTTCCAGGCACCGCCCTTTTTGGCAGGGATCCTTGCCCGGTTGAGCGATTCGGCGATCTCCTCCATCGTGGAACCTTCGTTGTACAGACGATATATCGCCTTGACCGTGTAAGCCTCGTCCTCGATGACCTCGAGCGTTCCCTTCGAATAGACATAACCGTAAGGGTGTCCGGAACCCATTGGGCCTGTGCCGAACTGCGCCTTCTGCGTCATTCCGAATTTAACCCTCTCCCCTATCTGCTCGCTTTCGAGTTGTGCGATACGTTGCATTATGTCCATTACGAAACGGCCCATGGCGGTGGTGGTATCGAACTTCTCCTGCATCGAGTTGAATTCCTTCCCGTGCTTCCTGAGCTCGTCCATCATCAGAGTAAAATTAACGCTGTTCCTGTGTATACGATCCATTTTGAGGACCAGCAAAACGTCCCAGCAATCTGATTCGGCGAACATCCGGCGGTACTCGGGACGGTCGGTATCCCTGCCGGAGCAGCCCTCGTCCCTGTATTTCCCCTTTATATCCCATCCTCTGACCTGGCAGTAGGCCTCCAGCCGCTTCATCTGAGCGTCAAGGGAGTAACCTTCTTTGGCCTGGTCTTCAGTAGATACCCTAGTATAAAGTGCAGCCCGCATGCGATCCCATCGGTATTAGGATAGGTCTGACAGATATTTAATTTTATCAGACAGTTGTCTGACAATAAAAATTTCCATGAAAAAGATGAATATGACATGGAACTTCGAAAAGTAAATGTCCCATTAAAGAGCCAGCATAAAAAAACTGGAATCGATGTGATTTTTTAAAACCCGTAAGACGGAATTGCGATCGGGCGATATTCGATTAAAAATGGTATGCGAGGGGGTTACCCCCCTCATTAATGGTTTTACATCATTCCCGGAGGCATGCCGCCCATTCCGCCCTGTCCCGGAGGGGACTGGGACCTGCGAGCGGTTATGACGTCGTCGATCCTGAGGATCATGTTGGCGACTTCGCAAGCGGCGCTTATGGCCTGCTTTTTCACCCTGAGGGGCTCCACAACGTTCTTCTCGAGCATGTTCACGGCCTCGCCGCTGTCGAGATCGATACCGTAGACGGCACCGTTCTTGTGGTCCTTGTGGGCCTTCTTCAGCTTGATGATGCTGTCGATCGGATCGATACCGGCGTTCTCGGAGAGGGTCCAAGGGATTATCTCCAAGGCCTTCGCGAACTTCTCGATAGCCAGCTGCTCCCTTCCGCCGACGCTTGAGGCGTAAGCTGCCATCCTTATTCCGACCTCTATCTCGGGCGCACCTGCTCCGGCGACGACCTTACCGTCCTCGATGGCGACTCCGACTACGCGGATAGCATCGTTGAGGGATCTCTCGACCTCTTCTATTACGTGCTCTGTGCCTCCGCGGGCGAACAGCGTAACTGCCTTGGGGTTCTTGCAGCCGGTGATGAATACCATTCCATCCTCTCCGATCTGCTTCTCCTCGACGACTCCGGCTATTCCGAGGTCCGAGGCGTTGATCTCCGCGGTGTTACCGACGACCGTTCCGCCGGTCGCCATTGCGATCGCTTCGAGGTCGCTCTGCTTGAGCCTTCTGCATGCGAATATGCCTGCTTTGGCAAGGTAGTGCTGAGCGAGATCGTCTATTCCCTTCTGGGAAAGAACGACGTTTGCTCCGGACTTCTTTATGTTTTCGACCATCGCCTTAAGGCTGTTCTCTTCCTCCTCGAGGAACGAGTTCATCTTGCTTGGGTCGGTGATCTGTATCTGTGCGTCGAACTCGGTTTTCTTGACCTCGAGGGCGCAAGAGAAAAGTGCGATCTTTGCCTTTTCGACCTTCTTGGCCATGCGGGGGTGCACGCGTTCTTTGTCGATAACGATGCCCTTTATCATGCAGGTGCTGCCGATATTGTCACCGATCTTCTTCTGGATATGGATGTTGTCGGTGTCGACCTTTCCGTCCTCTTCAACGGACCTGCAGGCCTGCACGACGATCTTCGCCAGTTTTTCCTCTTCCTCTCCGACGGATTTGCCGGTGAGTGCAGTCGACGCAACTTTCTCCAGGAGCTCGTCGCTGTCGACGGGCACCGCGATCTCGTCCAGGATCTCTGCTGCCTTCTCGGCCGCGAGCCTGAACCCGTTGGTGATGACTGTCGAGTGGACATTGGAGTTGATGAGCTCCTCGGACTGCTTCAGCAGCTCGCCGGCTATGACGACGGACGTTGTTGTTCCGTCTCCGCATTCGGCGTCCTGCGTCTTTGCGACCTCGACAACCATTTTGGCTGCGGGGTGCTGCACGTCGATCTCTTTCAAGATGGTAACACCGTCGTTGGTGATTACTACGTCACCGATGGTGTTGACCAACATTTTGTCCATTCCTTTAGGTCCTAGAGTGGACCTGACAGCGTCGGCCACCGCTTTGGCGGCCGCTATGTTGTTGAATTGCGCTTCCTTGTCTCTGTTTCTTTCAGTGCCTTCTCTGAGCACTATTATAGGCTGATTTCCAGAACCATACATTGGATTATCCTCCTTTGTCTTGGTTACGATAAATTTGTTCTTCTATATTAACTATTCGTTTTTGACCAGCATTTATTTTATTCGCGACGGCCTCGTTTTATCCAAGCATAAGGATATATATAGATATGCAAAATATCTGATAAATGCGCGCCTTTAAGATCAACTACGACTCGATGGAGGGGATGTGGTTGGTCTATCTCGGAGTTTGCTTTTGGGGAGCGTCGCTCCTCTATCCTGCTTTCTTCATAAGCAAATGGCCTTTTCCGCCTCTCACCTACGTCGCTTTCCTTCTGAGCTTTTTGGTGGGCGGCGGCATTGTCTGCATAGGATACATGAACCGCGGAGGTGAAGTGCAGGTCCGCGTCTCGCACCTGACCGCGGGCATGATACTGTATCTTACTTGGTATGTGCTCTACATAAGGCTGACCGCCTACGGTTCCACGAACGGGACGGCCCTTACGGTGCTCACCGTGCCCCTGGCGGTCTCCCTGCTGATGTTCCTTTATGCATTGTCTGTCAAAGACAAGCTCACTTTCAAAATACGTCGGTGACCCTGATCCCCGCATCCTCGGCAAGACGACGTATTTTTTCCAGCGCCGCGACCGACCCGGTTATTCCCATGCGGTCCATCCTCGCCGACAGCTCCGGCCGCATGTTGAGGCGGTCGATGCACATTCGTCCCGTACCGGTGGATACGATCGCATCCACGAAACTCTCCTCTCTGCCTTCGAGGAACTTGAGCACGGGCCCCACCAGGGCATAGGTGTCGACTCCCGCGTCGGTCAGTTTCTCCATGGCATCTAGCCTCCTCGCGGGAAGCGGGGCCCCCGGCTCCGTTATGTGGGATATGTTATCATCCAGGGTCGTGACGGTTATCCCGACCTCCCCCCTCATTCCGGCGATTATGTCCAGGTCGCGCAGTACGAGGTCCGATTTGGTGTGTATGTGTATCCTCAGCCCGGCGGACCTGAGGACCTCCAGGCACTGGCAGGTGAGCTTGAACCTCTTTTCCGCATACTGGTAGGGGTCTGTCACCGTCCCTATGCCGACCGTCCCGTCTATGTTCACGGCCTCCTTCGCAAGCCTCTCTGCTATGTTGCTTCTTACACGTACGATGCGCCATTCCCTGAGATCGGTATGGGTCACCTCCGGCGCGTAGCAGTAAACGCAACCGTGCTCGCAGCCGCCGTAGGGGTTCAGAGCATAGTCGATGCCGGGAAGACCTGACGGAGATAACGCCCGTTTGCATTTCACTGTCTCGAACACTCCGTCCCACTCGTCTGTCGGCGTAAAGTCGAAGAGGTCAGTAATAGTCCTCGATCCTCCTTTGGGTGTACCAGTCCTTCAGGACGCCGGAATTTTCGATCCATGTTTTCTTGGGGATGTCCATCACTCTGCCCACGTGGTCCATGGCCCTGTCGAGGGTGTCGTAACTGTAAGGTTTGGTACGCAGGGCCTCCCTGACGTTCTCTCTGACGTTCCACACGCCCACGGGCATGACATAGCCGGGGTGCGCCTCGCGGAATATCACTGCGCCGGCGGTCCGCCTTTCCTTTATCAGAAGTTCGTTGACCGCCATTCTTGCCGCATAATAGCACCCTCCTATGTGCGCATATTCCTTGCGGCCTTCGAAGAACTCGTGGTCGCTGATTATGTCGATGGTGCGTCCGGTCGGGTTCCAGGTCGTGTTGGGGTACCACGCCTCGATCAGCTCGTACCTCCACGTGCACGGCATCATGAGGATGCACCAGCGGTTGTCCAGCTGCTCCCACTGGTATATGCGGTAGTCATCGATGGTGTTGTTGAATTTCGTTGTCTCGAGCAGGTCCTTGCCTATTATGTCGTCAACGGCGGTGATGCTCCATCTTGTGGGGACGAATCTGCGCCTCTTATCGACCCCCATGGTCCCTACCGAGAATGCCTTCTCAATCTCTGATATGAGGGTTCCGTTGCGGTAGGACGATACCACTGCATCCACTGCTTTCATGTCGGTGTCGTAGAAGTTGCGCTCGAGATTCCTTTCGAACCTTCCGTTACTCTTCCTCATGGACGTCATCCTCGCCGACGGACCGAAAGGCTGCACCTCGTCGTCCATGATGACACGCCCTTTGGGCTTATGCGAGAACTCTGCCTCGATGTCCAATGGACGCTCGGTCAGCGCGATCTCCTGTATGTCGTCCACCACTTTGCCCGATTTTTTAAAATCATAAGCGTCGATCCTGATCTTTCCGCGGACCAGCTTGAATCTGAAATCGACGATCTCGTCGATGCTCTTGCCTACCCAGCGTTCGGGGGTGTCCATTATCGAAGTGTCGCCGAACTCCGGAGGTATGAGCGGGCCCACATCCACCTTGGGATATCCGAACCTGCCCACGAACACGGCCGGAGGGCTGCTGCCCGCCAGGTCCTTGGCGTCTATCATCGGCAGCGTCTTCTGCTGGGAGTAGAACTTGATCATAAGCGGGCATCTGTCTTTTCCGCACAACCTGCGGGACCCCTTGCATATGGAGCACAGCCCCGACTTTATCTCGGTGTTGTTCAACTCCGCCATCGAATCGAAGAACTTCTGTTCGCTCATCTCTCGGAGACCCTGCCCCTGGCTATCATCGCAGCCACCGCTCCTGCGCCTATCCCGTTGTCGATGTTCACCACGCTCAGGCCCGGAGAGCAGGACTGCAGCATGCCCATGAGCGCGGCGATGCCGTCGCCCCCCATTCCGTAACCGGTCGACGTGGGCACTCCGACCACCGGCACAGGAGAAAGGGACGAGATGAGCGTGGGCAGCGCCCCTTCCATGCCGGCTACCGCGACGACGGCCGCGGCGTCCCTTGATATGACGTCCTTCATCGGAGAGATCAGGCGATGAAGGCCTGATACTCCGATATCGAAGTGTTCTATGCACGAGCATCCCATCATGCGGGCCATCAGCACGGCCTCCTTAGCAACTGGTATGTCGGACGTGCCCGCGGTGATAACGGCCACCGGCCCGTACTTCTCTTCGGGGAATCCCCCGATCACGATACATCCGCATTCTCTGTGTAACTCCGCCCCTTCGATACCCTCGGCCGCTTTGAAATGACCCTCCGTCGCCCCTGACACCAAAAGCCTCCGCTTAGAGCTTCGCAGTATCTTCTCCACGGTCTCCGGCGTCTTTGCCCTTGCGTAGACGACCTCGGGCGTTCCTTTCCTGATCTCTCTGCCCAGGTCCATGTTGACATCGTTTCCTATCGACTCGATATAGTCGGCGCGGAGCGACCTCTCCGCCTCCGCCACGTCGATCCTGCCCGCCTTGTAGGATTCCAACACTTCTCTGATGTCCATACGACTTGTATATGGGCAAAGGGTTAAAGATATTCGCGGAAATGATATTTTCGATATGGACCGTTTCAGAGAAGTCTGCGATTACCTGAAAAAAATGGACTCTGCGGTGCTGGCATTCTCCGGAGGATTCGACAGCTCCTATCTGGCCGATGCCTGCGTGAATTCCATCGACGATGTTACGGCTGTTTTTGTGGACACGCCCATCGTCAGCAGAAGGCAGAGATTCGAGGCCGAAAGGATCGCGAGGTCTATCGGCATTCCCTTCAAGGCCATAGAACTGGGCTGGGACGACCTGCCTGAAGTGGATGCGAACAGGGCGGACCGCTGCTACCACTGCAAAAGGGCCTTGTACTCGGCCGTCAGGACCGCGGGCGTCGAACTGGGGACGGGGAACTGCATATGCGGGGACAACTACGACGACCTTTCTCAGGACCGCCCCGGTCACAGGGCCGCCGTCGAGCTCTTCATCTTCAGACCGCTCGAGACGCTGAGGATCGGCCGGAAAGACATAGTGGAGCATGTGCTTTCCAAAGAGTGGTCCTACGGCCTTATCAAAGACACATGCCTTGCAACCCGTATACCCTGCGGCACCGTCATTACCGAAGAAAAGATGAGGGACGTCGAGGAATGGGAGGCCTTTATCCGCAAGGTATCGGGCGTTAAACAGGTGAGGTTCCGCCATTACGGAAAAAGCGCGCTGGTGCAGACCTCGCCGGAGGAGATCGGAATACTCCGCGGAACGTGGGCCGAACTCGAGAAGAAAGCCGAAGAAAAGGGGATATCCCTCAGGATCGATCCCGAGGGATATAAGGGATTTTAAAGCGGGAAACGGACGTTAATCCATGCAAGGGGTATCCCGCTTCTGGGATTAAGATTACTTTGCCTCGATTTAATGGTTCCTAGCGAACCGTCGCGGATGAAAACGTATATGGTCGTCGGGCCCGGTCGAAAGGAACCCGGACGACGGTCATTTTACTTCCGGGACCTAGATCTT
>JAYFOZ010000005.1 GCA_034928305.1 Methanomassiliicoccaceae archaeon
TATGTCTCCCTCGATGGTGCATATCAGGAACTTTCCGAGGCCTTCGCCCGCCGATTTTCCGGATTTCTCCAGCTCAGGGGTGAGAAGGTTCACGCCCGCGTTCATGGCGTTGGCGGCCGACATGATGTGCGGCAGGAACAGCTTCTTCGCCTGGTACAGGTCCCCTACTTCCTGGATCCCCGCGGTGTATCCTTCCTGGATCAGGTTCACCAGGTCGGCTTTTTTCGCGATCGCCTCCTTGGCGACTTCCGCGGATGCTTTCTGGTCGTAGGCCGTGACGGCCTTCTTCGCTCTCTCGTTCAGATCTTTCTGAGTCATATTCTTCACAATACCTTTTTGTCTGCTTCCTTGATTATATTTTGAATTGTCTTCATATCGTCGGCATCTATCGGGGTCGCAACATGTTCCTCGAGGATCGACCGGACCTTTTCATGAGCCAGTTCCACCGTATGCCTTCCGCCCGTGCTCTTCCATCCATCGTACATGTTCCTGTCGAACAGTTCAGGATGGGTGTGCCCGAACATTCCAGCCATCGTCTCCGGCCTCGAGATGAACTCCCCGCCGACCCCCACTTCTTTTATGGCATCGATAGAGAGGGTCTCCGAGTTGACCTCGAATCCTTCTAGGGCACGCCTCACCAAGGGTATCATGTCGTTCACCATGACCGCCTGTTCGAGCGAGAAGGTCATTCCCAGCTCGATGAGTCCCACGCCGAACACGTTGGACGTGCCGTTCAGTGCAGGCAGCATCGCGTTGAGCGTCGCTTCCTGCGCCGACTGGAAATCGGGGCATTTGGAATCGGAGATCGCTCCCGATGTGATGCATGGCACGCCGTAGAACTGTGACATCTGCGAGCTGGCCGAACTGATCAACGCGTTCTCCGGAGATCCGAAGGGCGCTGTGTCGGTCATGAAGTCGAACCCCGTGGTGCAGCTTCCGTATATGACCGGCAGCCCGGGCTTTACCAGCTGCGCCAGGGTTATCCCGGCGAGTGCCTCCGAATTGTGGATCGCCATCGTCCCCGCGAGGGTCACGGGCGATGTGGTCCCTGCCATGGCCATCGTCATGGACATGAAGGGCATACCGTATTCTCCTGCCTTGATTGCCAGTTCGCAGAACGATGTGTCCAGCTGAAGCGGGCTGGAGCTGCATCCGCCGACCATGAGGAACGGTTTCTTCCGCGCCTCCTCCCCGTCCCCTGAATAGCAGGCCTTCATAATGTCGAAGTATGCATCGACATAATTCGGGTCCGGATCCAGAAGGAACGGCTTGGAGGTGTTGGTGATCATGGCCTCTACCTCGTGGAGGGTGCGTACGCACCTTTTGTTCATGAGGTCCAGGGCAGACACGGGCTGCGTCACAAGATCCACATTCTCGCAGGCGTCGAGGACTTTAGCAATGTCCCTTATGTCGGGGATCGTCGAGTCCCTGGTGTCGAACCTGTTCTCCGATACGTAATGGCAGACCTTCGTTCCCATCCCCAAGTTCATGAAATTGGTTCTGGAACCGTCGGACACCATCTTGACGTCATGCTTGCCGTCCCGGCTGCTGAACGTCCACATTCTGGGGACGCTCTTCAACGCGCCGTTAATGACATCTCGGGGTATTCTGACGATTCCGCTGCTTTCGTCGACCGTGCAGCCGGCGCGCTCCATGATGGCCCTCGCACCTGTGTGAGCCACCCTGATACCTGTCTGAGAGAGTACTTCGAGGCTCCCCTCATGTATCATTTCTATTTCTTCTTTGGATAATACGTCTGCTTTCAGATTTTTCATCGGCGCGCCTCGTTTTTCTTCAATCTGACGTTAAAAACATTCTGGGTCATTTTTTTCTTCCCGCGAAATGTTTTTCATTCGCTTTCTCGATTATCCGTTCTATATTCTTGGCGGCCTTCTCGCTTAGAGGTTCCGGCTTGTGGTTCTCCAAAATATAGAGCACCTTATCATGTGCCGCTTCTGCCAGGTCCTTGGATCCGTCTTTCTCCCACAATCCGATCATGCGCCTGTCAATGATCGCGGGGTGCGATGGAAGTCCGACGTTCATCATGGTCTCTTGCAGTCCCAAGAAGTCTTTGCCTGCGCCGACGTCCTTTATAGAATCGACCGCGAGAGATTTTTCATTCACTTCTATCCCTCTCGCAGCATATTTGTTCATGCCGATGATGTCGTTGTCGATGACCATCTGCTCAAGGGACAGCGACATGCCCAGCTCCAGCATTCCTGCGCCGTAGACTGTCGAGGCCCCAGCCAGAGTGGGAATGAGGTTGGTTATCGTCTTCTCATGCCCGGCCTGCTCGTCGGGGACCTTTGCGTCAGCCTAGGTACCAGCGACGATCGAGGGCATGCGGTAGTACTTCGCCAGTTCCGCGACACCGGCGCTAATAAGTGCCAGTTCGGGAGAGCCTACCGGTGCAGAGTCGCAGAAGAAATCAAAGGACGTGGTCGAGCTGCCGTATATCGTGGGCATTCCAGGGTTGGCCAGCTGAGTTATGACGATGGCTGAAAGCACTTCGGCATTGTGCACGACCAGCGTGCCCGCGAGATAGATGGGCGCGGAAGCCGCGCCCATCGCCATACTGAGACACATCATCGGGAAACCGTATTTTCCGCAGTTGACGGCCAGCTCACATGCGTGGTGGTCCAGCTGCAACGGGCTCGTGGGGCATCCGCCTACGATGAAGAAGGGCTCTTTCTTAGCCCTCTCCTCATCTCCGCCGTAGCAAGCGCACTCTATGTCGAAGTATTCCTGAAGGTATTCCGGGTCGGGGTCCAGAAGTATCGGCTTCGATGAGTTCGCGACGATGGCCATCGTCTCGTACAGCGTCCTGGCGCATTCCTTTCCGACAAGGTCCATCGCAGATATCGGCAATGTGAACCAATCGATGTTCTCGCAGGCGTCGGTGACCTTCGCGATCTTCGCAAGGTCCTCGAGCGTTCCGTCCCTGGTCCTGTATTTTCCGGGAGATACGTATTCAGTGAGCTTGACTCCCACGCCGAAGGTCATGTTATGGGTCTCTGACCCGTCGCTGACCATCTTGACGTTGTGTTTCCCGTCGCGGCTGTATATCATGAAGGATTCCGGCACCTTCTTGATGGCGGATTCCACGATATCGGCAGGGAACCTCACGGCCCCTGTTTCGTCGTCGACTTTGCAGCCCGCCTCTTTCAATATCTCCCTTGCCTTGGCATGATTCACAACGATTCCCGTGTCCCATAGCACTTTAAGGGTCGCCGCATGGATCTTGTCCATGTCGGCTTTAGATAGTATTTCTGTTTTTGATTTCATTACGTTTCCTCTTTATTTCTTCAAATCTTCTTGAAAAACGTTCTTCCGAGGTAGATCACTACTGCTGTCAGGACGACGGCCAGTCCTATGAATGCGTATTCGGCTCCCGCCCATGCAAAATATTCAAATCCCATATCCATTTCAATCCCTCAACATAGATTCGGCTCTCGAAAGGCCGTAGTCGGTGATCTTGTACTTGTGCAGAAGCTTGCCCTTCTCCAGCTCCCCCTCGTCGATCCTTGTGTCCACCAGCTCGAGGAGCCCGTTGGCTTCCAGTTCGATGAGCCAGAAACGGGCGTTGGAGAACCAGTACGCAGAGGTCCGACCCTCCTGGGTCATGACCTCCTTTATCGCTTTGTGCTCCCATACTTCCCCTTCTTTTTCATAGAATTTCAACAATTTGGATTTAGAAGACAGAACAGCCATCTCATTCACCTCCCCTGGTGCGGTTGGATGATTTCAGGTCTCCGCTTTCCCAATACATTATGAACATCCCTGCGACCGCGATCACCGCTCCGATGGCGAGCGTCCATGTCGGGGCTACACCGAGGAATACGAACAACCCTATCAGGGAGACAGGGACGTACAGCGATCCGAGGGCGAGGGTGCGCCCTACGCCCAGCAGAGGGAATGATTTGTACTGGCACACGTAGCATATCCCTAGAGTGAGAGCTCCGAGCACCATCCAGAAAACGAAGGCTCCGCTGGTGAAGGATGCGATGAATATGTCGGCGAAGATGCCAGGACCTATTGCGATCAGTGTGATAGGGAATATTATAATCAGCCAGATCGAAGACTCGGTGATGTATCTGACAGGCAGCGAGGCATCGGAATCCGTAACATCCAAAGCACGGACCGAGAAGTTCCCTTCGAGTCCCCATCCAATAGCGGACATTATACCGCCCAGGTAACCGAGCCATACTCCATCGGGAGATGCGGGGTTCGCAATGTTTTCTATCATAGCCTGAGGGTCGAGGATTATGACTCCGCCCACGAGTATGGCCAGTATTCCGATCGCAGTCTTCCTGGTCATCTTTTCCTTGTTATAGAGCCATCCGACCAATGCTCCGACGACTGCGGAGAGCAATCCGATGGACGCCGCGAATCCTGCACCGATGTAACCGATCGCGAGCGTGGACCCGAAGATGGCGACCGGGCCTCCGAACAGAGAGCCGACCAGCAGCCATCTGCTGATCCGGTGGTTGCGGACTATCCTTCCCACGTCTCTGAGCTTGCCTGTCGCGCCTGCCCATATGACCATCAGTACGAGACCGAAGATTATCGCCTGTCCAGCGGAGATCATGATTGCACTGACGACATATCCGCCCATCCCCTCTACGAATTGGAAGTTGACGAACGGTTCGACAGACCATGCCATCTGGAGCGGGACGTATCCCAACCCCCATGTCAGAGCACATAGAAGTGCCCATACGAATCCCCATTTTATTCGGTTTTTCCTTTCGATCTCAAGTTTCTCTTCAATAGAACTTCTATCCGCGTCGGCGAAAACGCCGCCGGCCGTCTTTTTATCGAGTATCTCTTCCAGAGTACCTCCCCCTAACGAGTGTCCCTTGTGGAGCGCACTGTTGGATGAAACATTACATCCGCAATATATAATGTTGATGATAACTCAATATATAGGTTGATATGTCAAAGTGAATCTTGTATTTTTTATGTACTGATTCGCTCATTTTTTAAAATTGAATTGATAACTAAGATAATATTCATAAATAATTGTACAATTATGCATATTTATTGCAGTGTAATAAATAATTACATTGACAACTCAATTATTAAATACACACACGTGCATGGTGCACCATCGGGCGGATGACCGCACGATCGCGGGGATTAGTAAATTTCCTCCCAGGCTTGACCTTAAAAGTACGAAGTCCTCGCGCCACATTTACATAATTATAATAACTGACTCGTATTGGTGAAAGCATGAACGGCGGACGCTGGACGAGTCCATATTGGAGTTCTTTCCTTCCGATATTCTTCGATCGTGTGACGAAAATAATGAGAAAAAACGTCAACGAGGAGATAGCGGACACGGGACTGACCAGCGCGCACACGATATACCTGATCGCACTGAACCTGAAGGACGGACAGACAATGGTGGAGTTGTCGAAGTTCTTGGATTACGACGTTGCCAACACAAGCAGAGTAATCAAGACACTCATGCAGGGTGGGTACGTATACAACGACCGCAAGACCCCTAAGAGCAGGAGGTACAAGATCCACCTCACCGAAATGGGCAGGAACCTGGCCGAGCGCGTGATGAATTTCGAAGACTCGAAGATGGAGGAGTACTTCGGGAATGTTGAAACAGAGGACCTGTTGCAAATGAGGGATACTCTGATCACTATCCTGAGGAGCATGGACCCGGAACTCGACGACTATATATCGTCTCCCTTCGACAACCCGTACTATACTCTGCTTCATACCAACCCTCCGGGAGACGGGGACAGGTTCTTCATTTCGGGCCGCGCGCCGAAAGAGAAAAGATAATCTTGTCGGACAATGTAAATAAACGACCGACGATACGTAGACGGGGGACATCGATGAAAGTTGTTAGCTCGGGCATCGTTGACGGCTGGTTCGAGGACAGGTTCGGTTCGAGGGGGGACGAATCCATATACGAAGTTATCCCCAGCCGTTCTGTTCCGTTCGAAATAATCAATCCTCCAGAGGGCACGGTTTCTTTCGCGTTCATCCTGATTGACTACGACACCGTTCCCGAGCTCGGATTTCCATGGATCAATTGGATGGGGGCCAATCTGAGGCGGACGAAGGTCGAGGAGAACGAGAGCCTTACCGCGACGGATTTCCTGCAAGGCTACAGCAGCTACAGCGGGCACGAAGGAGGATTCACGAACGTGAAATACGGAGGTATGTGGCCTACCAGCGGGAGGCACACCTATACCCTCCAGATATTCGCCGTGAACAGGTTGCTCGACCTCGAAGACGGTTTCACCTACAGCGAGCTCATCAGAGAAATCCAAAAGGGCAAGTTGGCCATCGCGAGCGTGTCCGGGCTGTACTCCGCCGGCGGGAAGTGACGGCGGTACACGTTTAAGGTTCAGGCCGTTCTTTCCGCCGACGACGTCGTCCTGAAGACAATGGCGGACCCCCTGGGATTCGAACCCAGGTCATCGGCTTCGAAGGCCAACAGGATGATCCACTACCCCAAGGGTCCACACGGCCTCTACCGCTGAAGCCTTATTTTTATTATCCGTTCCTAGCTCTCCCTGAACAAGTCTTTATCCACGTTACTTCATCACGCAACAATGACAAAGGTCGTAATGAACCACGGTGCCGGCGGGGAAGCGATGCAGGAATTCCTGTCGAAACATATCATCTGCCATTTTCCCAAAGTAAAATCGGATGTTCCGCTGGATTCGATGGATGATTCCGCCGTCGTGGACGGCATAGTTTTCACGATCGACGGGCACACCGTCAAGCCGCTGTTCTTCCCGGGCGGAGATCTGGGCAAGATCTCAATCTCCGGAACAGTTAACGATATAGCTGTCATGGGCGCGAAGCCCCTTGCCATCGGCTGTTCTACGATAATCGAGGAGGGCCTCGATATCGACATCGTCGACAGGGTCATGTCGAGCGCGGGAAGGACCTGCCTGGAATGCGGCGTGCCCATCGAGACCGGCGACACGAAGGTCGTGGAGGCGGGCGCGGTAGACCAGATGTTCATGGCCACTTCGGCCATTGGAAGAAGGTCCGAATATCTGGACGCCAACTTCGCCAAAGCGAAGGAATACCGCAACGTCACCGACAACTGGTGCACCGATTCGAACATAGCGCCCGGCGACGCCATAATCGTATCCGGCTACGTCGGGGACCATGGGGTCGCATTGATGTCCTTCCGCGAAGGGTACGGGTTCGAGAGCGAGGTCCAAAGCGACGTGGCCCCGCTGAACATGATGATCGAGAGGGCACTCAGGGTAGGCGGCATCGTCACAATGAAGGATTCAACGCGCGGGGGCCTCGCTAACACTCTGAACGAGCTCGCCTCCAAATCCCGCGTGGAGATCGACGTCGAATATACGTCCATCCCCATCAGGGACGGCGTCGTAAACGCGTGCGACCTTCTGGGCATCGATCCGCTGAGCATAGGGAACGAGGGCAAATGCGTCGTGGCATGCGTCCCTGAAATGGCGGACGCCGTGCTGAAGATGCTGAGGTCGACCCCGGAAGGTAAGGACGCGTCCCTGATCGGATATGCCGGCAAAGGCCCCGGAAGGGTGATACTAAAGACGGAGGTAGGCGGCAGACGCATACTGGAGCCGCCCATCGGCGACCCGGTCCCGAGGATCTGCTAAGCGACCGCGGTTATTTGATATAGCCGTAGTATATGCTTTGGACGAGCAAATATGGTTACATTCTTACCTTTCCCAGGATATAGGCCCGCGATCGGAAGCGGAGAATCTGTAGGCGACAGGATCAGCCCCCCTTACGATGTTATCGATCCATCTTACTTGGTGGAACTGCAGAGCCATGCACACAATATCACCAGACTTACGCTCGACCCGGACCAGGACAAAAGGTACCGCGGTTCCAGGCAGGAATTGGACAAATGGATCGCGGACGGTTCGCTGAAACAGGACGGGGACTCTTTCTACATCTACGAGCAGACGTTCGAGGACGGAGGCAGGAAGATGACCCGCACGGGCATCGTCGGAATACTGAAGACCGAGCCTTACGAGGACGGCAACGTTGTTCCGCACGAGGAAACGTTCTCAAAAGTAAAGGCCGACCGCCTGAACCTGCTCAGGGACATGGAGTCCCATTTGGAATCTATATTCGGCATTTATGATTCGTTCAATCCTGGATTGAACAGAAAGATCAGGGACAATGCCATGCTTGTCTGCAGGTACGTCGACAGCGACGGCGTGGAACACAAATATTACCGTCTGGTCGACGAGAAGGTCTGTAACGAGATAACGTACGAACTGAGCGACCAGAAGGTGCTCATAGCCGACGGCCATCACAGATACGAGACCGCTCTGGCGTATTCCCGGGAGAATCCCGGATCCGAAAAGAAGGGCTACGTCCTCGCCACCCTTGTATCCTCATCGGACTCCGGCCTGTCCATCTGGCCGACGCACCGCCTCGTTAAGACCGAAAGCATCTCCGAGAAGAACGCGATAAAGAAGATGTCCGAATCCCTCGAGATGAAAGAGGTCTCCGCAGAGGAGATGGAGAAAGACCTGGAGAACTGGATGATGGGGCTCAGGTTCCGTTCCGGAAAGTGCTATCTCGCACGTTATTCCGGAGAGGGCATTTGGAACTTAGACACATATGTCGTCCAGGAGAAGATATTGAAGGATATCTACAAATGGGACGAGGGAAAGTCCCAGGTCGATTACGACGCAGAGCTTTCTTCGGTGAAAATAAAGATGTCCGCCGGCGATTACGACCTGGCCGTGGTCCTCAACAGACCAAGCCTCGATACGGTCTGGAATCTTTCTATGCAGGGCAAGCGCATGCCCAAGAAAACCACATATTTCTTCCCGAAGATCTGGTCCGGCTTCGTGATCTATCGGATGGACTGATCATCTTATCGGGGCCCGGGCCCTGGCGAAAACCGTGGCCGCAGTCAATACTACGGCGGCCACGGTCAGCCCGACCAATATGAAGCCCAGCATCACCGTCGTGGCACAGATGATGAAAATCGCTGTCAGCGCGAAGAGCATGAACGACCTTCTTTTCCACAGCACTTCGGCATCGTTTCTTCCGGTCGTCCGGGGGGAGCCCGCATTGACATTTTCCTCGACACATGTGCCCATCTCGACGCATCGCGCCCTGGTACCGAAGAACGCGAGAAATAACGCTATAGCGATAAAAAGTGCAAAAACAAAGAAGTCTATCGGCCCCATCGCCATGCCAGAGCATCGCAACGTAGATTAAAAACATAAGGGATTAAAATGGAGCCGCTGGAGGGAATTGAACCCTCGACCTACGCCTTACCAAGGCGTCGCTATACCCCTTAGCCACAGCGGCCTGTGGGGTGCCTAATCAATATATGATTGATAAAGGTTTCTGGTATAATCTGAAGAGCACTTATGATTCCAGCATGCGGCCCGGTTATTTTGAAGAAACTATATCTGATTAGTGCGCCTACGCCAGACTATGAAGAAAGAGATGAGTTCCCTTGACGTCCGCTCCGTGGTATCGGAGATGTCCGTCCTCGAGGGCGCCCACATGGACAAGATTTTCCACTGGGGCGCGGGAAACGTACTGTTTCGAATAAGCGTTACGGGCGGTAAGAAGGAACTTTTCTTCAAAGACAAAAAATGGCTGTACATGCCGCCGGTCAAACCAGAGGCCCCCGTGCTCCAGACGTCCTTCGCGTCCTTCATGCGTAAATATCTGGACAACGCCAGGATCGGGAAGACCAGGCAGGCGGGGTTCGACCGTGTCGTGGTCACGGAACTCAGAAAGGGTGAAACGGATTATCAGCTGATATTCGAAATATTCGGAGGAGGGAACGTCCTACTCGTATCAGAGGGGAAGATCGTCAACTGCCTCATACACAAGACCTACAGAGACAGGGCGGCCAGGCCTGGCGAGGAGTATATCATGCCGAAACCCCGTTTCGAACCGGGAATATCGACGTTCGATGAATTCGCGGCCCTTTTCCGGTCATCCGATTCGGATACTGTCCGGACGTTGGCGACCTCGGTGAACTTGGGCGGTCAGTACGCCGAAGAGATCTGCGTCCGCGCCGGCGTCGATAAAAAGGCCACGTCCAAATCCGTTAACGACGAACAATTAAGGGCCGTCTTCGAAAAAATAGTGGAACTCGTTTCTTCTGCGGCATCTTCTCCGGAGCCCACCGCATACCGCAAGGACGGCAAGATCGTAGACCTAGCACCTGTCAGGTTGCTTTCTTACGGCGAGGCGGACGCAGAACACTACGAAACAATGTCTTTGGCCATAGAAGCCATGCTCAAGGAAACAGACGTGACCGCGGTCGAGGACTACGTGGACCCGGAAATCCTGAAGCTGAGGCGCCGTATAGAGAAACAAGAAGAGACCGTCGCCGATTATGAGATGGCCGCCGAGGAGTTCAGACTTGATGCCGATGCGCTGTACACCGACTATCAGCGGGCCGACGAGCTCCTTACGGTCCTGGGCCAGCAGTCGAAGAGGCTGCCCTGGGACAAGCTGTCCGAGGGTGCGATGAAAATTCCATTCGTTTCGTCCATAGATCCTTCAAATAACAAAATTACGGCCACCCTGAGCGGGCGCAAGGTCATTCTGGACTACACTAAAGGCGTGGACACGAACGCCTCCATCATATATCAGAAGGGCAAGGACATAGGCGACAAAGGTAAAAGAGCCGAAGACGCGCTTAAGATGAGCCGCGAAGAACTGGTAAAGAAAGAGAAGGGGTTCGAAAAGGAGAGGCATATTGCACTTACCCGCGCGCAACCTACCAAACAATTCTGGTTCAACCGCTACAAGTGGTTCTTTACCGGGACAGGAAAACTCATAATCGCAGGAAAGGACGCCCACAGCAACGACAACATCGTCAAAAAACACCTGAAAGACGGCGATGTGTATGTTCACGCGGACATACACGGCGCCCCCTCGGTCGTTTTCAAGGAAGGCAGCGTTGCCACGCCCGATGAGCTGAAACAGGCATGCGCATTCGCATTCTGCCATTCCAAGGCCTGGGTTTCCGCCATGTCCGACGGAAGCGCGTTCTGGGTCTATCCCGACCAGGTAAGCAAGACTCCGAATCCCGGTGAGTTCGTCCCCCGCGGAGCCTTCATAGTGCGCGGAAAAAGGAACTACGAATATCATATACAGACGGAGCTCGCGGTCGGAGAGATCGATTACCAGGGAAGCAGGAAGATCATGTGCGGCCCGAGGGAAGTCATCGAAAAGACATCCGAAAAGTACTTCGTCATAAGGCCGGGAAGAGGCAAGAACAAGAAGACCGCTTCCGATATTGCGAAAGCTTTCGAAGTGCCCGAGGAAGAAATATCAGGAATATTGCCGCCCGGAGATTCCGAAATAACAGAAAAATTCTGGCCTAAAGAGTCCAGTAACTAATCCGAACGTGGCGCTCGCGCCGGAATTCGAATCCGGGTCAAGAGATCCGCAATCTCTCAGGATATCCAAGCTACCCCACGCGAGCAAAAAGGTGCGGAAAAAGTCTTGCGACTAAGGTGTTTAAACCTCAGGGTGAGAAAGGTAGCGTGAGATGTATCCCGCAATCCTGTTCCTCATCTTAATCGAGGTTACGTCTGTGAGGGTGCTCACCATCTCCTTGTTGTTCTCGAAGTCCCTGCTGAATGCCTGGGGATACTTGTTGAGGAGCTCAATGGACACTCTCTTGATGTATGTGGGTCTTATCCTTCCCATATCTTTCACCGAGTGAACCGATTAAGTATATTCCCTATTTAAGGCTTTTTAACTCTTTTGGGGCGACCGCAGGACTTACTGCCTTCTGGACATGGGCCCCTGACACAGGGGGGGCCGGCATCCTTGAAGATCGTGGGAGAGATTTCCCTGCAAAGCCTGAGCATTTCATCCGCCATCTCGCGGATCTCCCACTGTGCCCTCTCGCAGCACCTGAGATCGAAGAAGTGCAGCAGCTCGCGGGCGTTCATCGTTATCGTGATGTTTGTGGTGCAACCGTTGGGCAGTATGTACCTCGCATCCTCGGCGGGCACTTTCTCGCCCAGCCGGGAGTATGCCTCCCATATCTTTTCCATGGCGTCCTTGTAGATCTCCAGGGCCTCGGGGTCATTGCTTACGGTATGCGGTATGACATAGGTCGGCTCCTTTAGCGGGACGTACCTCTGGGACTGTTGAGAGAACGACGCTATGCGATGCCTGACCAGCTGATGTGTCAGCGACCTCGATACCCCTGAGACCGAGAACGTGAAAACCGCATGCTCTATAACGGAGTGGTGCCCCATGGAAACGATCTGCCCCAGCGACCTCTCGGCATCCCCTGTCCCGATGATCTCGTCGGCGGGTTTGTCGGAATAGCATGACCTGCCTGCGGCGGCGCATATCTCGGCCGCGTCCCTGGTGTAAGAAAGAAGCGTAACTCTCATATTATCATCCAAGCCTTTCATACCATATATCGGACATCAGCTTACCTATCTTCTGCTCATCCCTTATGTCCGCCAAACGAACCTTCCTCACGTCCATGTCCTTTGGAAGCAGCTCGACTATGCCTTCGACGTGCGCATCGCCCACGACCGCTACCATTTTGTCGTGTCTCTTGGAAGCTTCTGCGATCTCATTGGCCATGGCTTCGTTGCGCTCCTTGTGGAGTATGCGCATCATTGTGGGATAACGGCGCCGCATTTCGTCCATATATTCCTTCTCGTTATCGGAAAAATCCTTCTGTGTCTCTTCCACGTCTTTCCGCGAGGACCTTCTGTCTTTAGTTCCCGATAAACGCCAGCGCATCTTCTCGATAAATGACATCTCGTCCCACATCCTGAGGAGCATCTCGACCACGTCCCCATCCATTAATATTACTTCGGCGCCGGCCGCCTTCCCGGCCCTGCATGCCTCGAGGAGCTCGAGACCTGCGTATGTTCCGAACTGGGATGCCGTGCGGCTCTGAGTCTTGCCCAAGGACTTCGCTATGCCTGGCAACTTTATCGGCCTCTGGTCCTTCGGATGCTCGTACGTCCCGTCCATCACTCTGAACCTTTTCTCGTCCAGCTCCACCAGTACTGCATCGGGCCATGTGTTTTTGATGATGAAACGCACCTGCTCATCTATTTTGAAAACGTGGCCGGTGCCTATGATGAGCAACATCGTCCGTACCATGGTGCCAAACAATAAAAGTGTTAGGTCTAAACATTATATTCGTTGAAATTGTAATCTGGCTTTATGCCCGAGATAATCAAGGTCGCCGGACTCAGCAAAAGTTATGGGGATTTTCTCGCCGTCGATGATGTCTCGTTCAGCGTGGGCGAGAATCAGCTTTTTGCATTCTTGGGACCGAACGGCGCCGGCAAGAGCACGACAGGAGACCGCGCTTCGGTGTTCTTTTCGCTGATGGACGCGCTCGACGACCTGAAGGCCGCGCCCATGAGTTCTTTCACGATCGCTGCCGGATATCTTCTCTCGACATTTATAATCGGACTGACAATGGCTTTCGTTTTTCTGATACTCGGAGAAGCGTTCATGTTAGCCCGGGGTATGTGTTCGGCGCCGATGTCTGCAGCATCGGGATGGTGCTGATGATCCCATCCGTATTCTCATCCTGTGCTTTCGTGTTCTTCATAACCGCACTGATCGGGTCCAAAGCCGCATTCGACGGCTTCGCGGCCAGCTACCCATTCGGCGGCCATGGCCCGGGACATACTCGGAACGCCGACCCTTGATTACACGTTTGCATTCGCGGGAGAGGTCCGGGAGCACAGGGACCTCTTGGGGTTCGACCTCTATATCGGGGACTGGATGGTCACGCCGGAGTTCAGCATAATGTACCTGTTCGGCACAGGAGCGCTTTTCTTCATCCTTACCGCGGCACTTATGAGAAGACGGTGATGGACATGGTTTTAATTATGCCCGGGCATCCCTGAGCGATGAGGTACGAACTCGCCTGTTTCGATATGGACGGCACTCTGACCACGGTCAGAAGCTCATGGGGGTGGGTCCACGAATTCTACGGGGTCGACAACAAAGAATCGTACGACATGTTCTGCTCCGGCGAGATAGACGAGCCGGAGTTCATGCGGAGGGACATAGCCCTTTGGAAAGAGGTGCACCCGGACATCACGATGACCGATGTGGCCCGTACTTTCACTTCCATGCCTCTGACCGAAGGAATACAGGAGACGGTCGCCGCCTTGAGGTCGGAGGGGATCAGGTGCGTAATAGTCAGCGGAGGAATAGACGTTGCGGCGAAGATGCTTACCGACGAGTTTGGATTCGACGACTACATCGCGGATTCCCTGGAGACTTACGATGACGGGCGGCTCACCGGGGAAGGCGTGATGAACGTGGACCTCCGCGACAAGGGGATCAGCGTCAGAGAGTTCCAGAAAAAATACGATACCGACAGGGACCGCACGGTCTCGATAGGCAACTCGTTCACCGACATCGGCATGTTCAGGAACAGCGTCTTGTCGATAGCGTTCAACCCTATGGACGAAATGACCGTCGATGCGGCAGATGCCGTTGTACGTTCCAAAAACATATCCGACATATTGGACATAATTTTCGGATGATCACTCGTCGCCGAAATCCATGACTTCATACTGCTTCTTGCGGATCTTGCCGTAGACCCTGGTAATGTTGCGTGCCTCCGCAGAACCGTTCCTTATGAGACGGTCCTTCGTCTTGATCGCATGTACGAGGCAGTCGAAATCTTCGAACGGAATGGTCATCCCTATTGTAAAATCGTCGTCCGGTTCCGCCTCTACGACCATAGACAAGGTGCGGTGGTTGTCGTTGACCGATATTTTCACATTAAGGATGCCGAACTGCTTGACCCAAAGGCACTTTATCCTTGTGGCCTGCGCCCTCCTCGGGTTTCTGCCGGACTCTTCGTCGATCAGCGTCACGCGGACCCTTTCCCCGCTGTCCAGGAAGAACTCGTCGCCTTTCTCGACGACCTCGTTGCTTTTCAGCACCGTTTCGGTCACGGTTGTGACATCGCCGTCGCTGAACACGACCCTTACCCTGATGTCCTCCGGAAGGCGTATCGTCGTCGAAGTGACCGTCTTGCATTCTGTGCACTTGAACGTACCTGATACCGAGGCCTTGCCGAACCTTCCTTTCAGTATCTCGTGCTCCGTGAACTCACGGCATTTAGCGCATTCAAAAAAGATTGCCTCAGGAAGTTCTTCGTCGTTCATGATATTCACATGCGGACCATAAACGGAAAACCATGTCCGGGTATGATCACATCCGCGTATCTCTTTATCTTCTTAATACTTTGTAACGCTTCCTCTGCATCGCAGTTGATTGCAGGAGGGACCATCTTCCTGAAATTGTCCTCCGTGGGTATGGCATCACCGGCTATCACGTATCTGCGGTCCGCCTCGACGAATACGCTCATAGACCCTCTGGTGTGACCCGGAGTATGTACCAGACGGACCCCTGGGACAAGCTGGAATTCCTCTTCTTTGATAACGATGGCGCCCTCGATGCTTATGTCCTCGTCCCCGTGGACATAGATGGCCGCCTTAAGGAACAAACTGAGATTTTGAATGTGGTCGGAGTGGGTGTGGGTCAGAACGACGGCGCTCACATCCCCGAAATACACTCCTGCCTGCACCAACGACTTTTTGATCATCGGCCTCATATAATTCGTGCTGGGATCCACGACAATGATGCCGTTATCGGTTTTTATCATGGTGCAGGTCGAATCTGCATTGACTATCTTGCCCTCGGCATCCCTTTCCAACCTTCCTATTGCCAGGACTTCGAGTCTAATCATGATAAGCGATCCGAGACGACGAATTAACATGTTCCGCTTAATATATCATTGATGCCGATGCTTTAATTGCATGCATTATGTATATGATATTCTCCTGGAAGAGGACCGAAGGGTCTATCCTCCTTCAGAGGATTCTGTTTTTCTGGTCAGATGTCTGGATATCGTCCCTGGAGAAAGGGTACTGGAGATCGGTTGCGGCTCCGGTGTTGTCTCTCTTCACTGCGCAAGAGCCGGGGCTTTGGTCACGGCGGGGGATATAAACCCCGTTGCCGTAGAACTTACGAAAAGGAACGCCGAATCCAACGGATTGGATATCGACGTCGTAGAAACAGACGTATACAGTTCGATATCCGGTAAATTCGATACAATAATTTTCAATCTGCCCTACCTCCCTGTGGATGACGATTGCGAACTGTCCGATGCGTGGTCCGGGGGCGAGGGGGGATTGGGGCCCCTTCCCGAGCTGTTAAGGGGTGCCCCGGACCACGGCAACGATGGATGGCGGGTCGTGGTGGTGGTGTCGTCGCTCATGGACACGGAAAGGCTGGATGATCTGCTGGGCCCTTATTCTGTGAAGGTTTTGGGAGAGCTGCCGCTCTTCTTCGAAAAACTAAGGGTGCTGCAGATCTCACCCTATCAGCTTTGAGATCTCCTTCACGAGGATATCGTTGGCGGCCTTGCCGTCGATCTTGCCTCTGAGAGCGGCCATGACCGGCCCCATCAGAGGTCCGATGGCTTCCATGCCTCTGTTGCGGACGAAGTCTTCCCTCTCTTTTACTATCGCTGCCACTATCTTTGCCGCCTCGTCCTCTTCCACGGCCTCGAGGCCCAGCTTCGAAACGGCGGCCGAAGGATCGGTGCCTTTCGATACCTCGCGTATGATGTCCGGGAGCGCCTCTTTAGCGAACTTGTTATGTGCCAGCATCCTGAATATCTCCATGATGGCGACATCTTGGATATCGGCTGTAACGACGCCCTCGTGATCGAGCTCGCTGTATGTGTTGGTGAGTGTGGTTGCTATCGCCGACGCCAGTCCCCTGTATGTGCCAGCAAGCTTCTCGAAGAGCTCGTCGTTGCTCTCCCTGAGCATCTGATGTGCCTGCTGGGAATTGATGCCGTACTGGTTTACGAGCCTCTTCTCTATCTCTTCGGGAAATTCCGGCATCGATGCTCTGATCTCTGCGATTCTTTCCTCCGTTATCAGAGTTGGCGGCACATCCGTCTCCGGATACATCCTCGCGGCCCCGGGCAGCGGCCTTGAATATTTCGTAGTCCCGTCTGGCAGCGGGTCCCTGGTCTCTTCGGGTATCCCTTCGAGAGCCTCGTTGGCGCGTTCTGTTGCGGCGATGAGCGCCTCCCTGGCAGTTGCCTCCGGTGCCGCGCATATGACGAATGCATCATCTGCGGACGAGATGCCCAGGTATTCTTTCAGCGCATCGACGAACTCCTGTTCGATGCCGTAGTTGGGCAGTTCGTCCGAATGGAATATCCCCTTGACGCCGTGGGTCCTGGCGCGCTGTGCCATCTCGGAACCGAGCCTGAGTTTTCCAGAGTCGCCGTTCATAACGCCTGAGAACCCAGGAAGCTTTACGGCCAGCACCACGCCTTTTCCCTTTATGGCGCCTGTCACGATCTTCGACGGGCAGTCTCTGAAGACGTCCGTTGCGTCCACTATCTTGGAGGAGACAGGTTTAACGCCTCTTTTGACGAGAATGTCCTTCACCGTGAGCAGCATCTTCTGCCTGTTGACCTCGTTGCGCACGAAGTCGGGCAGCATCTTCAGCTCCTGCACTCCTTTGATCTCGATACGTGCTCCGCCCGGGATCGATATGTTCAGGTCCTCTCTTATTGTCCCGATGCCGCGCTTAACTTTTTTTGTTGCGCGTAGAAGCGAACCGAGGCGCATAGCGACCTCCATGACCTCTTCCGGCGTCCTCATGTCTGGCCCTGTTGCGACCTCTACGAGGGGGAATCCCAGGCGGTCCAGCCTGTATGTGACCTCGTTGCCCTTCGTCTCTATCTTCCTGGCCGCGTCCTCTTCCAGACAGACCGACAGAATGGATATCTTCTTGCCGTTGACGTCCACTTCTCCGCCGGTGGCCACAAGCGCGGTCCTCTGGAAACCCGACGTGTTCGATCCGTCGACCACTATCTTCCTCATGAAGTGGATCTCGTCGGTTATGTCGGAGTTGAGCATTGCCGAGAACATGAGCGACGTCTCCATCGCCTCCTTGTTGACCTCGTGCGGCGGCTCCTCGTCGAGGTCTACCAAACATGAGGCCCCATGGCAGCACTGATACCTGAAGCCCATATGCCTCTGGAACTGCGCCAGTGCGGCGCGGTCGACCTCTCCCATCTCGCTCGTCGTCGGTCTGAGTTTGCGGAAATGGGCACCGAACCCCTCATCGCAGAGTATGGTGTCGCAGGAGCAGAACAGCTTCTTCGTGTCAAGCTGCTGGTGTATCTCGATGCCACACATCATTTCGTAGTCCATCAGGCCAGCCTCCTGTCGCCTGTCTCGCCCGCAATGGGCATTTCCATCAGTCCGACTGCCTGTTCCCTGCTCCCGGAGTTGGCCATGGCCCACATGAGCTTGACATATGCCGTCTCCGGCAGCATGTCGCCCACTGATACCGCACCGGCGGAAAGCATATCCCTTCCCGTGTTGTAGACGTTCAGATTCGTAGCGCCTCCCAGGCACTGGGAGGTCATGACCACTATCGTCCCTGAATCGCTGGCCTTCTTTATCGCGGGAATCATGTTCTCGTTCACATGACCGAGGCCCGAGCCTGCGATCACGACTCCTTTGCTTCTGACCATGATATCGGTGAAAATGTCCGGGTCCATTCCCGGATATGACTGCAAGAGGATGCATCTGCCCTCCATTCCCGTTTTGGCGACCGCCTTTCCGTCCGATACTTCGCGTCCTGGGCCCGAAAACTCGATTTTTCCATCGGCATCGATGTGCGCCACGGCTGGTGCGTTGATACTGTGGAACGCGTCGCGCCTGGATGTGTGCATCTTCCTTACGCGGGTCCCGAGGTGTACCGCGAACGAGTCGTCGCTATGTGTGTCGTGCATTATCACGAATACGCCTGCCCTGTTACCGTCCACGCAGAACCTGGCACTTGCCGTCATGTTGCCTGTGGCATCGGAAGAGGGCCGGTCCGAGGACCTCTGCGCCCCCACGAGAACGACCGGCTTGGGCACCTCTCCCAACATGAAGGATAACGCCGCGGCGGTGTATCCCATAGTGTCCGTGCCGTGGGGTATTATTATGCCGTCCGCTCCGTCGTTAATCGCCTCGGATACTGCTTCGGCGAGCTTCTGCCAATGTTCCACGTTCATATTTTCTGAGAAAATGGAGAAAAGCACGCGCGCTTCGATGTTCGCTATTTCCCTGAGCTCCGGCATTGCGTTAACGAGCTCCGATGTCGATAGGGCTGGCTGAACGGCCCCCGTCCTGTAGTCGACGTAGGAGGCTATAGTGCCGCCGGTGCCTATGAGGACAAGTTTCTTCAGTCCTTTCTTCGGCTCGTTCGCCGCGAGGTTCGTCTTCTTCCCGGACGGCCTCTCCACCACCTGGACCGCGGAGTCCTGGTACATTCTGACGCCCACGTTATATCCGCTCTTCAATTTCAGCACGAGTATGTCCGGGGCGCTGAGGTCGTGATGGGGCATCATCGTACCTGTGTACATGCGGCCTTTCGAAGTGACGGTAAGTCTGCAACCCTCCGACGCATCTACAGATGCCAGGAGTCTGGATAATGATTCTGAATAGCTCATTTGAACGCCCCCTCATCATGCTTCGTCTTTATGACTTTTGCTAGGCGCTAGTGGGTAACATTATTACGGGCCATGGTATTGACCGTTGCATGCACTTCGTACAAGTGGGCATGGAATACGACGTTCTCAAAGAGAACGCGAAACTGGCCCATAAGAATTACCGCCTCCTGAAGGAGCACGGGATAAAGTCCGTGGATTTCATGGGGTCCATCGGCTCGGGCAAGACCACCCTCATAATAAAACTGGCCGAGAAGCTGAAGGCAAAGGGGCTCAGAGTTTGCGCCATCGCCGGCGATGTGACAGGGGACGACGATTTCGCCAGGATGGAAAAATCCGGAATGGATGCAATTAACTGCAATACCGGTTCAGAATGCCATTTGGACGCCAATCTGGTTGCAAAGGCCCTGGAAAAGATCGACCTGGACAAATACGACGTCCTTTTCATAGAAAACGTAGGAAACCTCGTATGCCCCGCGGATTTCCCGCTCGGTACCGACTACAGGGCGGTCGTGATATCCACCACAGAGGGGGACGACATGGTGAGGAAGCATCACAGCATCTTCCTGCACTCCGACCTCGCCATCCTGAACAAGATGGATATAGCCGACGCCGTGGGCGTAGATCCGAAAGTCATATTGGAAGACTACAGCAAGTTGACCGGCGGCCTGAAAGCAATGTACACATGCAGCGCTAAGAAAGACCAGGGCGTGGACGATATCATCGCCGCCCTGAAACTGTGAGGCACCCAAGATGAGAATTCTCACTATAGGCGGAGGCGGCAGGGAGTGCGCCGCGGCGGATGCCTTCCACAGGGCCGGTTCGGACATTTACGCCGTGATGAAGAATGCCAATCCCGGCATCATTTGCAGGGCGAAGAAATACCTGCTTGTCGACGAAAAGGACATTGCGGCGATATGCAAGTTCGCAAAGGAGAATATAATCGAGCTTGCCTTCGTCGGGCCCGAGGCACCGCTGGAGGTCGGAATAGTCGACGCTCTTGAGAAGGAAGGAATACCTTGCGCCTCGCCGACTAAGGCCGCGGCAAGGATCGAAACGTCCAAATCGTTCATGAGGGAACTGGTCCGCAAGCACAAGGTGGACGGTAACCTGGGGTATGCCGCTTTCGACAACCCCGCGGATACAGAGGCGTACCTTAAGAAGGTGGACTACCAGATAGTGGTCAAGCCGATAGGCCTCACAGGCGGAAAGGGCGTCAAGGTGGAAGGAGAGCACCTCCACACTCTCAAGGACATAATGGGCTACGTCAACGAGATATTCGACCAGAACATCGGGGGCTCCGGCGTTATCATCGAAGAGAAAGCCGTAGGGGAGGAGTTCACACAGATGGCTTTCTGCGACGGAAAGACCGTCGCGCCGATGCCTCTGGTACAGGACCACAAGAGGGCCTACGAGGGTGATGTGGGACCCAACACGGGCGGCATGGGCTCGTATTCGGACGCGGACCACCTGCTTCCTTTTATCGGGGATGAGGACCGCAAAAGATCACTGGCCATAATGAGACAGATAATCTCGGCCATGTCGGAGGAGGGGTGCCCGTACCGCGGGGTCATGTACGGACAATTTATGCTCACAAAGGACGGACCTAAGATCATCGAGATAAACGCTAGGTTCGGAGACCCGGAGGCGATGAACGTGCTGCCCATACTCGAAGACAACTTCGAAAGAATCTGCTGGGACATGGCGAAGGGCACGCTATCGGAAAGCATCAGGTTCGCGAAAAAAGCGACCGTCTGCAAATACGTAGTACCGCGCGGATACGGCACAAAGCCCGAATCCGGTCATGAAATATCGGTCGACATGGAAGCGGTGAAGAGAAGCGGCGCCGAGGCGTTCTATGCGAACGTCGAGATGATAGATGATAAAGTGTTCACCGGCACCTCGAGGGCGATAGGCATAGTGGGCATTGACAAAACACTGGAAGAGGCGGACTGGAACTGCGAGACCGCGCTTACGTTCGTGGAAGGCGATGCCATCTACGTGAGGCATGACATCGGCACCCGCGAGCTGGTCCAGCGCAGGGTCGACCATATGAGAGAGATCCTCGGGGAATGACGCGAATCGCAGTAAAGGTCGCCTACCTTGGCGAGGGCTTCTCAGGTTCTCAGATACAGCCCGGGCTGCGCACTGTGGAGGGCGAGATAGGGTCCAATCTGGAGGTCATATGCAACACGACCGCGGAAGAGCTGAACCTGAAGCTTTCGAGCAGGACCGACCGGGGCGTCAACGCACTGGCTAATGTCGCCGTTTTCAGTACGGTGTTCGAAAACTACGAAGTGCTCCTCAGGGCCTTGAACGCGGTTTCCAAAGGGATCTACTATCGCTCTTACACTGTTGTCCCCGAAGATTTTAACCCCAGGTATGCGGACCTTCGTATGTACCGCTACGTCATACCTTCCGAGGGCATAGATCCGGTACGCGCCCGCGACTGTGCTTCCATTTTCGTGGGGGAACATGATTTTATCCGTTTCTGTAAATACGATAACAAGCCGACCATTGGGAATGTTGAATCGGCAGACATATGGAAAGAGGGCGAAATGCTGATATTCGACTGCAGTGCCAGATTTTTTCTTTGGAATCAGGTGCGCCGTATGATGTCGGCGATCGCTGCGGTGGGAAGGGGCGATGCCGAGAATGACGACGTATTAAGGGCGCTGAGCGGCGAAGATATAAGCTTCGGCGTCGCACGTGCGGACGCCCTGACCCTAAGGGATGTGGTCTACAAAGATCTGGATTTCAAAGTACCGGATGCGGCCATGTTCGATACCAAGGTAAAAGAAGAGCTGTTCCGCAGCAGACTGAGGGAGTCTTTCTTCACTTCCCTTTAAACAACCCGAGAGATATATGGTCGCATGGAAGGGCTTTCGGACGGTTTGACGTCGGCTTCGGATTACTTCGGCCGTGCAGAGGAACGCAGAGAATATGCGATCAGGTCTTCACGCGAGATCATCAGAAGGTCGAAGAAAATAATCCATTCCATACATGAGGGGGATGATTATTCCCTCGATGCAGAAAAAATCTCCCGAGAAGTGCGTACTATGGTCTCCGACCTGAAGGATGAAACATACCTCCTTTATTCCGGGCCCGCGGCAGATGCCATGTCAGAGTATGCCGAGGCCGCAATTCTGGGCGGAATGCTGAAAAACGGAGCGGTTCCATCCCATGAAACGCTGGGAATACCCGAACCTTCCTGGGCACTGGGTCTTGCGGATACTGTCGGCGAGCTCAGACGCATCGTGCTAAAACGGCTTATGGCCGGGGAGATCGAGATGGCGTTATCCGCATACAGTATGATGGAAGAGGTCACCGACGGGATACTTTTGTTCGACGTCCCTGACGCTGTTGTACCGATGAGAAGGAAACAGGACATAGCCAGAGGCGTTATGGAACGTACCCGTTCCGACATAGCCATAGCTATGGTCATGTCAAAGAAATGAAAAATAAGCGGGGTTTCCCCCGCTAAGTAATTTAACGCCTTCCCTTTGGTTTTCCGAAGTTCTTGACGGGCTTGCGATAGATGAATATCAGCACTATGACTAATACGATGAACAGGAGTGCGATCAGAACCGTCGCAATCTGATAGTCGTCGTGGCCGATATAGAACACGCTCTCCTGATTCAGTCCCGTGACTGTGACCATGGATGTTTCGCTTACCGCCTTGTATGTGTGCTTCCCGGATGACAGAGTGTCGGTAACCCACTCGAAGGTAGCCGTGTCGGTCTCGCCGGGCGCAATGTCGCTGACCGTCGTCTCGCTGTCCGGTACTGCTTTGCCGTCGACGATAAAGCTGACCGTGAGCGAGCTCAGCGTAACGTTACCGTTGTTGGTTATTTCGGCCTTAAGGGTTACAGGCACTACGACCTTGACGGATGCATAGCTCGAACCGCTGACATCTATCTCTTCGGTGCCGACTGTTACGGTGCCGCTGTATTCAACGACCAGCTTGTATGTTCCTGCAGTGTCGGGCGCGGTCACCTTGATGGTCTTGGTGCCGTTGGCGGTATACGTTCCTGTGGACGGAGATGCTCCGCCCGTCATCTTTTCACCGCTGGAATTCAGCAGATATGCTGTGAACGTCACGGACATCGAGCTGAAGCTGCCTTCGTAGTAGAATGGTGCCTCGTACGATATCGTGCCTTCGGTCTTCACGATGTATCCGTCGACCGGGGTCACGTTAAAATATTCCGCGTCCGAATCGTCCGCTGTCACAAGGCATACGCCGGCGACCATCAGGAGCGATATCACTCCCATTATCGAGATTACTTTCTGCGTCTGAACACCCCCCTCTTAGATCCGAGCCAGACGATCATTACGATCAGGACGACGCTGAGCAGAAGCAAAATCCAGAACGCGTTCTGGACCGCATTTCCGGTCTGGTATACATTGTCCCCTGAAGCAGATACCGAAGACTCGAGCACTGCGTCCTGTTTCGTCACATCGAACTCGACGGTTGTAACGGGCGAACCGGACGACGGTGAAACTTCCACCTTTATGTTTATTTCCGGAATCTCCGTGCTCGAACCGTCCACACTGATCAGCTTCACATAGACCGTAGTGTAGGCGTATCCCGCGACGGGGAACTTGGTCGTAGAATCAGCACTGATGAGCTTTCCGTCCCCGTCCGATACTGTATACAGCCAACCGGAAGGAACACCGGTTACCGTCAGCTTTGCGTACATCATGTAGTTCGCATCGTTCCTTATCGTCACCGCATACATGTACTCATAGTCGTTGACCGCGTCCGAGCTTGCGCCATCGTCGGTTGCAACCATCACTGTTACGTTGTCGACCGCCGCGATATCCACGACATATCCGCTGGGCATCTGGCACGTCGCCTGTGTTGTGCCATTGAGGTCTGTAAGCGAGACTTTCATCTCCGGATCGCCGTCCCCTACTTTAAGCGGGTCCAGCCATCCCCATACTTCCACTGTTTCGGCCCCTGAACCATCCACCGTGACGGTGTAGGATTTGTCGAGCTGCCACGGACCGACGGCCGAGACGGCATATGTCTTGGTGCCGGTAGAATCGACGGAAGGCGTCACGTCGAGTGTGAACGAGAATGTTCCATCGGCGGACGGCGCGAGAGTGCTCGCGTCGACCTCGATCGTGAGGGCCGCATCCGAATCGGCCACAGAAATCCCGTCTCCTGTCAATTCGGCGTTAACGGTGTTCGTCTTGGTCGAATCGATTGTTGCATTCACTGACCCGGTGTAGCTGTATTCGCTGGAGCTGATGGTTTTCGTCACGTCGAAAGTAATCGTCACAGCCCCGATGTCTCCGGGAACCTCTATTTCGTAGGCTCCGTCCGAGACGGAGGCGAATAGGGTCTGTCCGGATGCCGATATGACAGCTGTACCGCTCCCTGCGACTCCGACGTATCCCTTGAGCGTGACCGCGTCCTTCAAGGTCCATGCTGGGTTGTCGAGAGCTGAACCGTCGTAGTAAGCGTATGCAACCTGGGTGTCCGTCTCTGCTTTGAACAGATACTTTCCGGACTCCAACAGGTAGTATCCTGTGCCTAAGTTAACCTCGTAGTATTCAGCATCTTCGTTGTCTGGGTCCGCCGTCACCGTGACTGTGGCCCCTGTGAGAGCGGGCACCTCGACCTTCGACATATTCTCTACTTTTGTGTCGGCGACGGTGTACATTGTGTTGTGTCCAGCTCCAGCGTAAACTTTGACCTCGCTGTATGTGTAAACTCCTGCGTTCTCTTCTATGCAGAAATATGTTCCCGGTGCCACAGCGGCCGATGCGCCCGCGGCTATCTCATAGTCTGCCGTGTCCGAAGTTGCGGACGTCAGCAACCATGTGTTATCCGTCGGGGTTATGCTCTGGGAATTTACAGTGCTACCGGTAACGGTACCGATGTTGAAAGACGCCGTGGCATTCTCGGTGCTGGCCGCAATGGATTTTGTAAGGTCTGACCAGGTCATCGCTGAATCGCTGGATCCCGCTATGAGGATCTCAGCAGTTACGCCGTCGGGTATCTGTATCACCGCTTTGCCTTCGGAATTCGTCATCCCGTAGATTACCTCGCCGGTTCCCAGAGTTACCTTTACCTCTCTGAACGCCAGGCCTTTCTGGCCGTCCGTACCGGAACTGAAGGTCAGGGTCACGGTGAGCTTCCGGCCGTCTCCGGTCTCAAGCTCTCCCAGGTCCGCTCCGGCGGTTATAGTGACCGTCTTTATGAGACACGAACCGTCGCTTCCGACCGCGCACACGGTGTAGTCGCCAGCAGGCAGTTTTCCGCTTATGTTGCCTTCATCGTCCGCGGTGTAGCCCATCGTCACACCGTTGTCGCCGAAGAACGTTACAGTCCCGGAGATCGCCTCGCCGGACGAGGACATTAGCGTAGCGGTGAAGTCGACGACAGAACCGATATCTGTATACGTGCCAGATTCCACATCGTACGTCTTCACAACGCTGCCGTCGTAGAGAGTGAATGTGGAATCTCCTATGCTGGGCAGGTTCGCTACTCCGGAAGTTGCGTTCACCGATGAATATCCGGGTGCCATAACCGTAATGATTCCGGTCATTCCGGACCCGGTCTCGACGTCGCCGTAAACGGTGATCTTCGCACTGACTGTGGAGGTACTGACCGTTGCGCTGGATGATGTACCTACCTTATCCTTGGCATATACGACGTACTGCCCCGAATAGGTGACCCCTGTGATGGACGACATCACCGATATGTCGACTTTGCCGTAAACGTCTGTAAGGGCAGTCGCCTCGTATATCGATCCGTCGAGCAGGCTCTGGGCTACAACCTGTATATCTTTCAGCGGAGCGCCGTACTGGTCGGTGACGGTCACAGATATCTCGCCTTCGGGCTCGATGTCTATTCCGGAGTTGTTTCCGGGATATATTGTAACCGTCTGCGTGCCCAGCGTGTATGTGCCGAGGGTCGCGGTCAATGTGTATTTATCCGAGGGCATCGCCGGGAACGTGTATTCGCCGCTGGCGTTAGAGTCGACCGTCACACTCGTTCCGGAATACAGCCCTGTGGCCGTGACCTTTACAGAGCTGGTGACTCCTGTCACGGTTCCGGAGATCGTGGATGCAGTTATATCCGTTGCGACCGCCGGGTCTGTGATGGTCTCCACGAACGTGCCGCCGACCGTCAGATCTGTCCCTGTGTATACTCTGATCTCGTAATTTCCAGAAGTGGGGACCATTATCGAATAGATGCCGTCGGAACCTGTGAAGGAGGTCGAGCGCTGAACGAATGTTCCGTTCTCATCCTCTTCGAACACGGCGACCTTTGCGCCTTCGAGGGGCGTTCCGCCGTTGTAAGTCAGCTGACCGCTGACCGCGGTCTCTTCGGACGTGTCCGACACCTTGAGGAGCACGATGCTCGAGAAGTAGTTGATCAGTCCGCCGTTGGTCTTCTGCAGTTCGATGGCCTCATAGCCGTCCATGTAGACCCATCCGTCGTCGTTGAGTTCTGCGTCGCCGTCAGGGTTGTATTTGACCTGCCAATATTCCACTTCGAATCCGCTGAGCCCTAGTCCTGGCTGTGCGGTGACTGTCCCGTCGCTGTAGACGAGGTCGTATGCCAGACTGGTGACGCCGGATGATTCGTCGGTCACACCGAAGATGGCCTTCCACAGGAAGGATTCGTACATCGCGTCCGTGTAGCTGACCCCGGTGTATCCGTATGTGAAGAACTTGGTGTATGCGCCGTTCGAGTCTGCGGAGTAGTCGTTGAGGTACGCGAGTGTCGAAATCGAAGAACCGTCCCCGTAGTAGAGAGGTATCATTCCCGCATTGAGGGCTACGTACGAGATTCCGCCGTCCCCGCGCTCGTCGCAGATATCGTTGTAGAACGCTATGACCTCCGGCTCTGTCAGATTGTCGGTTATGTACTGAACCGTGCGGATATAGACGGCGTTCTCGTCGCTGATGTCTCCGGAGACTCCGGAGTAGATGTCGGGGTTATTCAGAATCGTGTCCCTGCAGGCTGCTGGGTCATTGATCAGCGACTCCAGGTCGCCGAGGCCGGCCGCGTCTATCAGGTCGGAGTAACTTCCTGTGCCGTCTGCGATTATCAGACGCATGGCCATTGCGGCGAGCGCTCCTTCGGAACCTTCCGCGAGTATGATGTTGGATGCTGCCGATGCGCCCTGTCCGGAATCGCTGGTGAGAGAAACAAATCCTCCTTTGTCCACCGCTGCGGACGAATCCTGGAACCATGTGACTATGGCCCCATCCTTCGATATGGTCGAGTACGTGTCCCAGATCTTGTTCATGGGGTCGCTTTCCTCGGTATTGATGGAATATCCCAGACCGCCCAGGTAATCCGTGGACATGTCGCTCTCCTGGTTGGTAGAAGTGCTTGCATCTGCGGCCAACATCGCGTTGGGCGCGACTATCAGCAAAAGGATGCATATGAAAGAAATGAAGGGCTCGGGCTTCAGGAACTTCTTGAGGCTTGCCTTGAAACCCCCTCCCCTGATGGTTGCCAAATAGGTCTTCATGTCAACGCCGCGGATCAGTTTGACAATGACCACAGCGGCCGCTATGGAATACATCGCCCCGGCTATTATGGCGCTCTCGAAAGACAGCCAGCTGAGCACGAACACTCCGATGATCCAAAGCATCGACATCAGATAGGCCTCCGAATGAGCCTTCTTGCCGAACCTGTAAAGCATGTACGCGAAGATCACAAACGGCATCCAGACGGTAGCCCAGCCATAGAATGTGGCCATGTATGATATCGATATGTGTTGCGGCAGGAGGATCGCCGCGAGGAGCGGCGTTTCATAGATCTGGTTCCCGGATACTACATCGTTGAAAAGCCAAGGGGTTGCCAGATAAAGGACCACCAATGCGACCGCGGCAACGATCACCGGAATGAGCATGGACTGTATTCTGGGCCTCGCCCTGAAAACGTAGAACAATCCGACGCATGCGGCAGATATGGCCGCTATCGTCAGAGGTCCGGTGAACACTGCGAAGAACAGGCCTGCGGCCACATAGTAAGGGACCGATGCCGCGAGCCCGATGATGATCATCGTGAGGTACGAACCTAAAACCGCACCGAAGTCGCGGCCCTTGAGGCGCGCGAACACCGCCTGGGCGACCATCAGGAACACCAGCATGACGATGATCATGCGGAATCCGTTCCACGAAAGCGCTATCGCTGCGACCAGGAGGCCTGCGGGAACGGTATACTTTAGAACGCCCTTGCCGAAGGCGCCCTTTATGCCTGCCTCGCGGTTGCTGTCGAGGGCGTTCATCGCCCTGACCATGAAAAGCATGGCGGCCACGAAGAACATCAGGACGATGCTCATCTCGTTCCCGTTGGAGAACACGGACATTACGATCGGTAGCGGAAGGGTGGCGAACAGAAGCGCGGATACGAGGCCCACGGTCCTGTCGAACATCTCCTTTCCCAGAATGTACACGAGGACGCATGTTATTGCTGCCGCTACGGGGCCGGAGAACGCAAGCGCGCCTGCGGCTGCGGTAGGGACGGATACTCCGAGCAGCATGGCGATCCATGCGAAGAATGCCAATATGAAGTCGACCAGCGGAGGCTGGACCGATGTTCCGCCGTACGGGTAGTTAAGCGAGGGGTCGGAAAGCCCGAATGCGCCCGTAAGGATGTTCTCGATCGTGTGCTGGTGTTCAGATGACCCCGAGCCTGACAGGGCGAAATTGCTTCCCGCGGATATACCGAACGAGAAGACTGTCCTGACGGCGATGGCCAACGCGACTATCAGAAGAAGCGTCAGCGGGAGCCAGTGTCTTTTTATCCAAGATCCTTCGCCGCCGTCTTTGGCGGCCAGGACCCTCTTCTCAGTTTCCTGGGAAGATTTTGCCTTTCCGAATTTACGCATTATAAGGGTCTCCGTCCTTTAAGGTGGCGATTGATGTTTGATTGCCTATTTATAGGTTTACGGGTGCGTATCTATTATAGGTTCAGAGGTCCGCGCACCGTTCTATTTCATCGCATAGATCTTTTGCGACGGACCTCGGGTTCTTGGACGTATATATGGAGCGCCCGACTATTACGTAGTCGGCACCCGCCGATATGGCCGATGCCGCACTTCCGCCTTGGGCGCCGACGCCTGGCGAAAGGATGGTCTTGTTCCCTACGACCGACCGGATCGCCGCGATTCCGTCGGGCCTTGTCGCCGGTGCGATGAAACCGGACGCTCCGCATCTGACTCCCATCTCGGCCATTTCCACCGCATGTTTTGCAGTGAATATCTGCCCCCCGGGATGGCTCATCTCTGTCACGGCGAATATCTCGGCGTCGGTTCCTGCCGCCGCCACTGCCGCCGCCAGGGAGTCGTCGCCCGTGAATGCGTGAACGATGATTGCCACGGCTCCGCGTGAGACGCAATTCTCCACGATGAGCCGAACGGTGTTGGGTATATCGGCGACTTTGAAGTCGCATATAACATCGTTACGTTCGGCCAGCCTGTCTATCATTTCCGGACCGGAAGAAAGTACCAGCGGCCAGTTGATCTTCACTGCGTCCACACAGTCGGATACCGCATCGGCTATCGCCAATGCCTTTTTGCCATCGGTCTCGTCTAGAGCGAGGACCAAACGAGTGTCCTTCTTCATGGTTTCCCGATAGCTCAGGGAGAGTTAATAAAACGTCGGAGTGATTTACGTTCATGACGGTAAGGAGATTGGAGTGCGGTTCCGCGGCAGACGGCGAACTCGCTAAGGGGTGCCTTTTTTGCTCTGAGGGTTCGAAGATGGTACTTTTTGTTACCGGGATCTGCTATACCGGATGCCCGTACTGCCCCGTGTCGTTGGAAAAAAAGGGAAATGCTGGCACATTTGCCAATGAGCTAAGGGCCCTATCCGACGCGGAAATAATCGGCGAGGCGGAGGCCATGGATGCTATGGGGACCGGTGTGACCGGCGGTGACCCGCTCTGCGACATGGACCGCACCGTGCACTATATACGGATGCTCAAAGAGCACTTCGGTCCGAAACATCATATCCACCTCTACACCTCGACAATAGATCCAGACAGGATAAAACTGCTCAGGGAGGCTGGTCTTGACGAAGTCAGGTTCCATCCCCGCGACAGCGAGTGGGCGAACTTCGATACCGAAGACCTCAAGAAAATCGTTTCCATCGGGGGCCTGGACGTCGGCATCGAGGTCCCGGCCCTTCCGGGGCGCGAAAACGACCTGAACTCGATGATATCACGCGCTTTTTCGGCCGGAGTTTCCTTTGTAAACCTGAACGAGCTGGAGTTCTCGGAAAGTAACTGGGATATGATGAAAGAGAACAAATACAAGCTGAAAGACGACATATCTTCGGCCATCAGGGGATCGGAGGAGACCGCGCTGGCACTTATTGCTTTGAACCGTGGCAGGAGGATTCATTTCTGCTCCTCTTCTTTCAAAGACGGCATACAGCTCAGGCGCCGCCTTATACGTATGGCCAACAACACCGCAAAGGAATACGATGTCGTTACAGAGGAGGGCACGGTCCTCAGGGGAATCCTTTACGCGGACGACCTCGACGAGGCGGCGGCGCTGCTGATGACAAAATATGAAGTTCCGGACATCCTGATATTCATTGACAGGAAACGCAATAGGATGGAGGCCGCCTCGTGGGTGCTACAGGAGCTTGCGGACGAACTGCCTTACAGGTGCTACCTGATAGAAGAATATCCGACCGCGGACAGGCTGGAGGTCGAGAGGGTGCCTCTCGGCCACCACGCCCGCGGCTGATTAACAGGTTTCATCCAGGAGAAGATCCCTAGGGGAGGGATCAATCTACGCTTAGGCTCTGTATGTCGTGGTGTCTGTTCACGATGTCTCTGGCTATGCGGAGGTTCTTGCCCTCTTTTCCTATGGCCCTGCCCTTGAGTTCCGGATCTACCGTGACGGTAGCGTGGGTGATCTCCCCGCGCTTCTCGATCATGACCTTCTGAGGATTGTAGATGTGGAAGACGTTCATAACGAACTGCTCCGGGTCTGCCGAGTGCTCGACGACCTGGATGTTCTTCCCGGTAAGGTCCTTCAGTCTGATCATATGATCCCCTTTCTTGCCCACCGCTATGTTGCCCTGTCCCGCCTCGACTACGAAGACGAGTTTGTCCGGGGTGTCCATGCAATCCACCGCATTCGTGTGGGTTACCTCCTGGAACAACGCGATGTACCTAAGGGTATCCTCTGTGATAACTATCTCTGCAGGCATTTCACTCACAGCGTAAGTATGTTTGAGGTGCCTTTATCGATGACAGCCAGCGCCGAGACCGAGAAGGGCTTTCCGCAAAGAGCTCCGAGCTCCATGTTATTGCCATCGTAGATGTGGACCTTCACGCCTACATCTCCTTTCAGCGATTCGCTGGGGCAGTTCCTGGCCAAGATTATCATCTGGGCCTTGCCCGTTTTTATGGCCTTCTCCGTCTGGTCTACTCCGAACTCGACCTTACCTGTGGTAATGGCCGATTTCAGCGCTCTGCTTATATCGACTTTTTCTTCGCTCATTCTTCATCCCCCTTCATTTTTTTCCTGGGTGTATAAATTAGGTTTACAGCGCCGGTTCCTAGCGTCACCGGCTGTCCCACTATGATGTTTTCCGTCACACCTTCAAGGTGATCGACCTCTCCCACCATTGCCGCATGCAGCAGGTGGGCCGCGGTTATCTCGAACGCTGCCCTTGCGAGCACCGACGACTTCTTTCCGGACACTCCGTGCCTTCCGATGGCCTTGACCAATCCGTCGTTGGTCATCAGGTCTGCTACCAGCATGATGTGCCTTATGTCGACGTCCAGTCCTGCTTCTCCCAGTGTCTCTCCGGCCTCGTGTATGATCGCATTCCTGGCCGCCTCGATCCCCAGAACATCGGCTACTTCCAATATGCTGTTCGTCATGACGTACGGGGAATCGACCCCTTCGACCTTCAGGACCTCCTTCAGGTTGCTGCCTTCGGTGACTATCTCGTACCTGCCGGTGTCCTTGCTTTTGCTGAGGACCGCTCTGGCAATACCGTCGATGCCCTTGATCTTGGCGTTCTTTATGGCGTCGTACATGGTCTGCAGCTTCTTGAACGACTGCAGATCGGACGTTATTGTTATACTGAAGTCCGTCTTTTCGATCAGTCCGCGGACGGCTTTTATCTTGTTCAGTTTTTCGAACATCTCGTCTATCGTCACGCCGCGCTTGTCCATCTTGTGGGCGCTGGGCGTTATGATGATGCGCATGTTCGTAACATCCGTGGATATCTCGGCGACGTCCGTAAGTACGGTCATCTCGATCTCCGAAGCTACGTGACGTGCGACGCTCTCGTCCTCGGCGGCGATCCCCAGAAGAGGGATCTCCATCGACGGCGTGCTCGGAACGCGCCTGGCATCGACGATCTCGATGAGCCTCGGAAGGCCCTGCGTAACGTTGATGTTGGCGACTCCTGCATAGTGGAAGGTACGCATGTTCATCTGGGTACCCGGCTCGCCTATCGAATGCGCCGCCATGACGCCCGCGGACTCGTTCTGGTCCATCAGGTGCGACGTGTACATGTCCCACGCCCTGTCCACGAGCTTTTCGCAGACGTCTTCGCTGAAATCGTTCCCGGCTATGCGGGATGCTATGTCGGTGATGATCTTCATCGGGAACGCGTATCCCTTGGACCTGGCCACGTCCAGGAGCATCGTCTGCTCCGGGGTGCGGTGGTGGGCGTGCGTTATCTCCTTTGCGGTGAACGCCGGTACGGCCTCCTCGATCTCTTTCTTCACCTTTGCGGTCGTGGTGCGTGACGGGCGTTTGGAGAGCTTCGTCACGATGGACTCGGCCTCCTCGGAAGATATTCCGAGGTCCTCGATATCGCCCTGGGATATCGCTTCCACGTCTCCGAGGGTGTTGTATTTGGTCATCAGGAGCGCGGCAGCCTCTTCGCTGATCCCGCGCCTGATCAAGGCCTTCATGGTATCTTTCTTAGCCATTATCACTCACCTCCGGATTCGTAATCGGATTCGCCGGACTCTTCGAACTCTTCGGACTCTTCGTCGTCGGTGAACTCCATCTCGTCCTTCTCCTTCGCGCCGTAATCCTCGCCTATGTCCTTTTCGTCGATGCGTATCATGTTCTCGGCGGCGTCGTCGCCCAAGACCTCTGCGAACAGATCGTCCAGGTCTATCGCCTTGCCGCGCACGGACCTGGTCGGGTCGATCCCGTCCTCTCCGTACTTGAACTGTATTACCATCCCGATGGTATTCCTTACCGTGCCGTCGGAAGTCAGTTTAAGGTCCTCGAGTGCCGAAACCAGCCTCCTCTGCATGTAACCGGACCTCGACGTCCTTACGGCCGTATCGACCAGTCCTTCGCGGCCTCCCATGGAGTGGAAGAAGAACTCGGTCGGGGTGAGTCCGGACTTATACGAGTTGGAGCAGAATCCCCTTGCATATGCGCCCATGTCGCCCTTGTTGAAGTGCGACAGGGTCCTGTTCCAGTAACCTCTTGCCAACCTCTCTCCACGAACCGACTGCTGGCCGACGCATCCTGCCATCTGGGACAGGTTGAGCATCGAACCGCGGGCACCGGCCTTGGCCATTATGACGGCGGGGTTGCTCATACCGAGGTGTTTCCCTGCGATCTTACCGGCCTCGTCACGGGCGGCCCCCAGCTGGGACATGACCTTGACCTCCAGCGTTTCCCTGAGGGAGCGCCCGGGCATCTGCTCGAGCGTGCCTTCCTGGTACGACTCCACGAGCCTGGACACCTCGGAGATACACTCCTGGCTGAAGCTGTTGATCTGAAGAACCGCTTCCTCCGGTATGTCCTCGTCTCCGATTCCCGTGCTGAACCCGTGGTTCATCAGGGCACCGAGGGCCAGCCTGGTCACGTGGTTGATGAACTTGGTGGCCTCCTCGGACCCGTAGTCACGGGCGACACGGTCGACGATCTTGCCTTTGCTGTTACCTATCGCCTTGACGTCCACGGTACCGCATAGAAGCTGGGAGTGGCGTATCTTGACGTAAGCGTCGTACTCGCAGCTCTCCTTCCTGCACACCGAGCAGTTCTGGCATATGTTGGCCTTGAACGTGGTGCGGAAACCTTCCGGAAGAACGGCCGAGAACAGCTGTTTGCCTGTCCAGTACATGTTGCCTTTCTCATCGATCATGGGCTCCGGCATCTCGACGTCGGGCAGCTTGGACATTATGTTGGCCGCCTGGAACCTGTCGAAACGCGGGCTCATATGCGTGAGGAAGTAAGCTCCGGTTATGTGGTCGTGTATCGCCCCTATGATCGGGCCTCCGTACCTCGGGGAAAGAATGTTCTCCTGGACCTGCATGAGGATGCGGGCCTCGGCACGGGCCTCCTCGGACTGCAGGACGTGGAGATTCATCTCGTCCCCGTCGAAGTCTGCGTTGTAGGGGGGACAGTCGCATAGGTTGAACCTGAAAGTGCGTCCGTCCATGATCCTTACGCGGTGCGCCATCATGGACATCCTGTGCAGCGACGGCTGCCTGTTGAACAGGACGACATCGCCGTTTATCAGTTGCCTCTCGACCGTGTAATCCTGCTCGAGTCCTTCCGCGACGTCCTGTGCGTTGCGGTCGGTCACACGGATCCTTCTTCCGTCGGACCTTATGACGTAGTTCGCTCCGGGCACATAGACGCCTTCGTCGGGCGGTGTGGGCCCGCGTGCCACGAGCTCCTTGAGCTTATCGATGTTGTGTTCGTTGACGTGGACCGGGACCGTCAGCTCCCTGGCGGCGAAAGCGGGTATTCCCACGTCGTTGATGGAAAGCATCGGGTCGGGCGAAATGACCGTACGGGCAGAGAAGTTCACACGCTTACCTGAAAGGTTGGACCTGAAACGTCCCTCCTTTCCCTTAAGCCTCTGGGTCAGCGTCTTCAACGGGCGGCCGGACCTGTGCCTCGCGGGCGGGATTCCGGACGTCTGGTTGTCGAAGTACGTGGTTATGTGGTACTGCAGAAGCTCCCATAGGTCCTCGACGATCAGCTGGGGCGCACCGGCGTCGCGGTTCTCCCTGAGCCTCTGGTTGATCCTCAGGACGTCGACCATCTTATGGGTCAGGTCGTCCTCGGACCTGTCGCCCGAATCGAGCGTGATCGAAGGCCTGACTGTGACCGGCGGGACGGCCAATGCCGTCAGCACCATCCACTCGGGCCTGCAGGTCGAAGGGTCGAATCCCAAGGTTGCAAGGTCCTCGTCGGTGATGCGCTCGAGCCTCTCGCGGACCTCCTTGGGGGTCAGCTTGTGGTTGTCGTCGACCTCCCTGAAGGTCGTGGGCTTGTCGAGCTTTATCTTGATCTGTTCTGCGCTGCAGTACGGACAAAGGCCCTTGGTGGACGCTCCTTTGGCGGTGACCTTGGCGAAATTCTTTACGTCCATCGTGTCGCCGCCCAGCTCCTCCATGCGCTCCATGTCGTTCCTGGTCTCGCTTATCTGGTCCGGGGTCAGCATGAGCCTGCCGCAAGAGCGGCATGTGCTCTCAAGGAGCATCTTGATGTCCTTGACGAAGCCGACGTGTATTACCGGAAGGGCGAGATCTATGTGTCCGAAGTGCCCGGGGCATTCGTCCACTTTGCATCCGCAGGTCTTGCAGCGGAGCCCGGGCTCTATGACTCCCATGCGGGGGTCCATAAGTCCCATGTCGATCGGGTATCCCTCGTCGTCGTAGGTGTCCGCCGTAATTACTTTGGTGGCGGACATCTTCCTGATCTCCTCCGGGGAGATGCAGGAGAATTTGATCGAGCCGATCCTCTTCGTGATACCTCTCATCATCTTAAGTCCTCCAGCTGAAGCCTCATAGCGACACCGAGCGACAGCAACTCGTCCATGAGAAGCTTGAACGCATAAGATGTCTGCACGAGGTGGATGTTTGTCGTGTTCTTACATACCGGGCAGTAAAGGTTCCCGAACCTGTTCATTATTGCAACATGACCGCACTTCGGGTTCCCGCAGACGTACTGCTGGGTTCCGTCGGACTGGTCGAGCAGACGGTCTTTGATGACCATCGCCGCTCCGTGGCCTATCAGACAGTCACGCTCCATCTCACCGAACCTGAGACCTCCCTGTCTGGAACGCCCCTCGGTGGGCTGACGCGTAAGGATCTGGACCGGCCCTCTGGAACGTACGTGCAACTTTCCGCTGACCATGTGGTGCAGCTTCTCGTAGAAGATCACACCGGTGTAGATGTCCATCTGGATCATGTGGCCGGTTGTCCCGTCGTACATGACCTCTTTACCATCGTTCTTGAAACCGTTCCTGACCAGACCGTCACGTATCGACCCCTCGTTCTCTCCCGAGAACGCTGTTCCGTCGACGAGGCGGCCTTCCATGGACCCGACCCTCCCGGAGATCATTTCGAGCACGTGCCCGATGGTCATACGCGAAGGTATTCCGTGGGGGTTGACGACCAGGTCCGGTGTCACTCCCTGGCAGGTGAAGGGCATGTCGCACTGGTCCACCAGTTTGCCTATGACTCCCTTCTGTCCGAACCTTGAGCAGAACTTGTCTCCGAGCTCCGGAATCCTCTGGTCCCTCACTTTTACGCGGACAAGCCTCGAACCGTTCTCCGATTCCGTCACCATGACGGAGTCGACGTATCCGGTCTCTCCCGGCCTGACGGTAACCGACGTCTCCCTCCTCTTCTGCGGGGTCAGGAAGTCCGTCTCCTCCTCGAGGAATCTGGGAGGGGACGTCTTTCCGACGAGCACGTCGCTTCCGACGATCTCCGCCTCAGGATATATGAGCCCGTCTTCGCCCAACGAGGCGTAAGAAAGGTCCGTGCGTGCGCCCATCACGTCGGGGGACGGGACCTCGAAGTGGTCCTCCTGTCCTCCTGGATAGCGGCGCTCCTCCGAGCGGTAAGACCTCAGGAACGTGGAACGCCCGAGGCCCCTCTGAATGGAGCTCTTGTTCATGACCAATGCATCTTCTATGTTATAGCCGTGGTACGAAAGTACGGCGATGCAGAAGTTCTGGCCGGCGGGCCTCTGGTTGTAACCGATGAACTTCATCGTCTCGGTCTGAACCATCGGCACCTGGGGGTAGTGCATCAGGTGGCTTCTTGTGTCGGGCCTTATGCGGTAATTCGCCGCAGGGATCCCCAGCGCCTGTTTGGCCATTCCCGCTCCCATGGTGATACGGGGTGCGGAATTGTGCTCCGGGTACGGGACCACTCCGGCCGCCACTCCCAGGATGACCATCGGGTCCAGTTCCATGTGGGTGTGCTCCTTGGTGATCCTGTTGGGAACGGAGAATTCTCCGCCGCACCATTTGCACTTCAGTATCTCGTCCCCATCGTTGCCGGGGTTCATCCAGTCGGCGTCCATCGGCGAAAGGGTATGGTTGCAGTGCTCGCATCTGTCCGGAACATCGTAGGGATAGACGAGGACCAGCAGGTCTTCCTCTTCCTCGGCGTCGATCCATTCCACGATACCTTCGCGGAACAGGTCGCTCCATTTGACTTTGCCCTCGCGGATGCTCTCGAGGTGTTTTCTGGTGATCGTGGTCCTGCCGTCCTTGAGGATCAGCAACGGGCGCCTGAGGCGCCCCTCGTCGCAGTTGATGACGACCTCGTCCATCTCCTCGTCGTAGCGGATGTTGATCTCATTGGACAATATGCCGACCCTTCTGCGTTCCCTTATCTGGGACACCAGGTCTCTGGGCGAGTCGTGCGTTCCCACGAGGTCTCCGTTTACGAAGACACGCGTGCCGTTGTCCTTGACGGTTCCGAGACCGAGGTCGCGGAGCGTCCATTTGACGTCCTGGCCGGGGAATCCCTCCGAAACATCGATTATCAGGGCGGCGTTCTTTACCAGACCGCAGTTCTGTCCTTCCGGGGTTTCGGACGGGCAGAGTCTCCCCCACTGCGTGGGGTGCAGGTCACGGGCCTCGAAGTGAGGCTGACTCCTGGTCAGGGAAGAGGTTATCCTCCTGAGGTGGGACATCGCCGAAAGGTTGGACGTCCTGTCGAGAAGCTGAGAAACTCCTGCACGTCCGCCGACCCAGTTTCCGGTGGCGAGGGCGTGTAGCAGCTTGTGGGTGAGCAGGTCGGGGCGGATCGACGAAGCGATGTTGAGCTCGTTCCTCTTCCTTCCCCAATTTCTCTCGAGCTGGTACTTAAGGTCCTTCATGAGGCTGCTGAAACTTGTCCTGAAGAGGTCCTCCATCAGGTCTCCGGAGAGCTTGAGCCTCTTGTTGGCGTAGTGGTCCTTGTCGTCCTCTTTCCTCTTGCCGAGCGAAAGTTCGAGGACCGAGCGTGCGATACGGCCTAGGTAGATGGCCTTCTTCATGCGGTCCTCGGACGTGTCTCCGAGGTGGGGCAGCAGCGAGTGGTCGAGAATGCTCTCGACCTTCTTGGTCCTGTACTCTTTGGCCTGTCCGGCTGCGAAGTTCCTCTCGAGGAACAGGACCGCATCCTCGGTGGAGTGATAACCGTTCGGCGCGTACGTCTTTTTGTCGAGCGATGCCTCGATGTTGGCGTAAACGGTGTTGGTCATCGCGTCGTCGGATACGATCGTTTCGAATATCTCCTGGTCGGACTCCATTCCCAGCGCTTTCATCAGTGCGATGAGCGGGATGGAGCTCGATGCGACGGGGACGGATACCATGAGCATCCCGTCCTTCTTCTTCTCCACAAGGGTCAGGGCACGGTATCCTTCCCTCTGCGAGAATACTTTCGCGGCCTCCATGGCGGCGCCGTACTTCTCGTTGTATTCGACCATGACCCTGTTGGGGGCCAGGTCTTCGAGCGTTATCAGGGCCCTCTCGGTCCCTCCTATGATGAAGTATCCTCCGGGCTCCTCGGGATCCTCCTTGTTCGTGATCAGCGCCTTGTGATAATCCTCTTCCGAGAGGTTGCGGTCAAGCCTGCGGCCTATAACATCCCTGTTGAGGTTGCATCCTTTGGACTTGACCATCATCGGCATGTCTCCGACCCTGATCCATTTGTCGCCCTCGGGCATCGGTATTTCTTCCCCGTCCTCGAATACCTCGAAACGCACGTAAACGGGCGAGAGATAGTTGAGGTTCCTGAGCCTGGCCTCCATCGGCACCAGCTCATGGCTGTATCCGTTGGCCTCCGTGACCTTCGGGGGTTCGATGCGCACGGTGGGTTTGGATATCGGGTCTATGCCGCCCGCCTCTGTCCTGATCCTTCCGATGCGTATCTCGATGTTCCTTCCGCCGGTGCGTTCAGGGTCGAGCCTGATCGTTCCGCGGGCGGTATCGTCCGTCGGGACGCGGATGTCGTCGACGATCCTCTGCATCCTGCTGCTTGGATTGTCAGGTGTTGCCAGGAAGTCGTTGAACGACGAGAGGTGATGGTTCACTATGTTGCGTTCTGTAAAATAAAGGTCTACGAGATCTCTCATGCTTTTCCCCCCGTGATGAGTCTGTAGGCGACGAACTCCTCTGCTGTCTCACTTTTCCTTACTATTTTTACCACGCGGCCTTCGTCGATGGGGCCGTGTACGGATTCGAGCACCTTGATTCCGGCATCGCTCTTCTTGATCTTCGGAAGCTGGTCGCGGGTCATTCCCATTTCAGTAAGAACCACATCCGCATCTTCCTCGGATAGAAGGTGATGTTCGGGCACTAATCTGTGCTCGAGGACGTTAAACGAGATATTGTTTGTTGCCAAAGTTTCACCTACCTGCTGCCCCGCCACGGGTTTGCGGGTAATATGTTTTAAAATCTGTGAAGTCCACTTTCCTCATACTTGATCCGCCGTTCGATCGCTCATGAAGTCCATCAGCGGGCCTGAAGGGATTCGAACCCTTGACCACCTGATTAAAAGTCAGATGCTCTACCTAGCTGAGCTACAGGCCCTTAGATAGCTTAAGCTTGTAATGTGTGCTGAACTCTTTCTTATATATAAGGTCTTGTTTTGAACCGATTATCGCCCTCTGGCGGAGACACTGTGCGGACGGCATTTCATGCCGCTTCGGGCGTTCTGCAAGGCCTCGGAACATATCATATAAAGGTATCCCAATCGGGAAACGATATGGTCGACTCCCTCGAACTTAAGGTCGGAATGGCCCGCAGACAGTCGGAAACCGGCTACGGCAGGGCACGGATCGACTCGCCGTCCCGTTACGCGCTCGGCCTGGAGGTCGGCGACTCGGTGGAGATCTGCGGACGGAACTGCGTGGTCGCCAAAGTTTTCAAGGGGGACCCCGAGGACGAGGGAAGAGGGATCATCCGCATAGACGGGCTTACCCGCACCAGCGCCGGGATCGGTGTCGACGACACCGTCACTGTCAGGAAGTGCGCCCCCGCGCCGGCGGAGAAGGTCACGCTGGCCCCAAACATCCCGGAGGGGAAGAAGGCAAATTACGTGGAGGGCATAGAGGCCGTCTTCCTGAAGGACCTGACCGGAAGGCCGCTGGTCAAGGGGCTGGACATACTTCTGCCGAACGTGGCGTTGCTCGGCAACCGATCGACGTTCTCTGTGGTGGCGACGGTCCCCCAGGGACCGGTCGTGGTCGTTCCGGAGACGCTGATCGTCCTCAAGGACTCGCATGCCAGCGGCAGGAAGCTCCGGTGCGTCAACTACGACGACATCGGCGGACTGGACGGAGAGCTCAAGAGGATAAGGGAGCTCGTGGAGCTTCCTCTCAAGCACCCGGAGCTTTTCGAGAGGCTCGGAATCGCACCTCCGAGGGGCGTGCTGCTCTATGGTCCGTCGGGAACCGGAAAAACATTGATAGCCCAGGCCGTTGCGAGCGAGTCGGGAGCATCGTTCTACGCGGTGCAGGGCCCGGAGATCATGGGCAGCTATTACGGTCAGAGCGAGGAGCGCCTGCGCGACATATTCAAAGAAGCATCCGAAAATGCGCCCAGCATAGTGTTCCTGGACGAGATCGACTCCATAGCGCCCAGCAGGGACTCTGTCTCCGGCGAGGTCGAGAAAAGGGTCGTCGCCCAGTTGCTTACACTTATGGACGGGATGGGCGACCGGGAGGGCGTGATCGTGATCGGGGCCACCAACCGCGAGGATTCCATCGACCCGGCGCTAAGGAGGCCCGGGAGGTTCGACCGGGAAATCGAGATAGGCGTGCCGGGCAGATCCGCCAGAAAGGAGATTCTGGACGTCCACACGAGGAACATGCCTGTCGCCAGTGACGTAAAATCGGACGTGCTGGCGTCCATGACGCAGGGTTTCGTAGGTGCGGACCTGGCCTCCCTGTGCCGGGAGAGCGCGATGAAGTGCCTGAGCTCGCACATGGAAGAGCTGGACCTCGACAAGCCGATACCTCACAGCAAGCTCGCCGAGATGAAGGTTACGATGAAGGATTTCACGGATGCCCTGGCGGAAGTAGAGCCGAGCGGCATGAGGGAGGTCCTCGTCGAGATACCCAAGGTCACATGGGCGGACGTCGGCGGGCTGGACGCGATCAAGAAGGAGATCCGCGAGGTCTTCATGCCCAGCGAGGACGCCAAGGCGTTCGAGCGGCTGGGGATATGCCCGGGAAAGGGGCTCCTGCTGTACGGCCCTCCGGGCACAGGAAAAACGTTGATAGCCAAGGCCGTTGCGAACGAGTCCGGCGCGAACTTCATATCGGTCAGCGGGCCCGAGATGGCCAGCAAGTGGCTGGGAGAGACCGAGCGCGCGATCAGGCACGTTTTCAAGAGGGCGAAGCAGATGTCGCCCTGCATCATATTCTTCGACGAGCTGGATTCCATCGCGCCCCGGCGCGGGAACGGCGGGAACGGTTCCTGGGAGAGGGCCGTGGCACAGCTGCTCACGGCGATGGACGGCATAGAATCCATGGGGAACGTCATGGTTATGGCCGCCACGAACCGCCCGGATATGATAGACCCGGCGCTTCTGAGGCCCGGAAGGTTCGACCGCCTGGTGCTCGTCGGGAAACCAGACCTCAAGAGCCGCCTGAGGATCCTCGAGATACACACCGGGAAAATGCCTCTGGTCGACATAGACCTGATCGACGTTGCAACCGAGACCGACGGGTACGTGGGCGCGGACCTAGCCGCCCTGTGCAGGGAGGCGGGGCTCGCGGCTTACAGAGAGAACTCCGGGGCGGAGTTCGTCTGCAGGAAACATTTCACCGCCGCCATGAAGGTCGTAGGGCCGTCCGTGGGCCCGGAGACTTTCAAAAATTACGAAAGCATCGGGAGCGAGATTAAAAAGCGCAAGGATGGATGGGACGGGGTGCCGTTCTACGGGTGATTAAATGGTCAGTACCAAGTTCTTTTCAAGGGAGATCGTCGGCCTTACGGTCGAGACCGTCGCAGGGACGGCTGTAGGAATTTTAGACGACATCGTCATAGATACCGAAAACGGGCGCATCAAGTACCTGCTGGTAAAGCCTGCCGGTGCGGTGATTAACGGCCCGGCGAAGGTGGACGAGGCGGGTCGGCTGGTGGTCGAGACCGACCGCCTGCGCATAGACGGCGGCAAAGTGATAATCAACTGATCCTCTTTACCATATAAGGGCGGTCCAGTTCGTAACCCATGGCCCTGTAGAAACCGCGGGCCCCGGGGCCGCACGTGACCCTTACGACGGAGGCGCCCGCCGATGCGGCGACCTCCTCGGCCTTGGATATCAGATTTACGTCATACCCTCTGCGCTGCCATGACCCTGTGCCGGAGATCGGCGTGAAGCTCCCGGATATTTTCATATCCCTTATCGCTGCGGTTCCCGAACCGTCCGTCCTCAGACGCACATATCCTACGACCGAGTCCCTGAACTCATAGCTGATAAAATGCTCTGTGCCGCCCGACGCCTCATACTCGACGGCCCTTAACTCGGCCTCCCCGGGGTCCTTCGGCTCTTCGCCGGTGTGCCCGACCTCGCGACAGCGCAGGCAGCGGCACTTCCTCCCCTGCTCGGCCATACGGTCCTGCACCAGCTGCCTCAGGTTGCTCTTCAGTATCCCGGCCGCTATTTCAGGTACGGGTATGTCCCTCTGTATCCTCTGGATACGTACATATTCTGGAACGATGGCCTTCATCTCCGCCAAAAGTGCGACGGCTTCCTCCGTACCGTACGGCTCGTAACCTCCGTCCTTCCAAAGGTCGTAAAGCCGGGTGCCGGGGATGACCAGCGTGGTGTAGAACTTGAAGCCGTCCGGCCGAAAGTCCGGGTCGGAGAATATGCGCCTGAAGCACTCCATGTCCTTGCCCGGGTCCGACCCCGGCAGACCGGGCATGATATGGTATCCGACAGGAATGCCGGCCTCCTTGGAGGCGCGGGTGGACGCTATGATGTCCTCCACCGTGTGGCCGCGGTTAACGGCTCCCAGTATTTCGTCGTCGAGTATCTGAACGCCTATCTCGACCCTTGTCGCCCCAAGCCTCATGGCGTCCTGTGCCTCGGCGGGGCTGAAGGTATCGGGACGGGTTTCCACGGCCATTGCGACACAGCGGTGATCCGCATTCTCATTGAGGTCCTGGGCGGACACCAGGTCCGCGGAGTCTGTCCCGTTCATGGCGTCAAAGCACCTTTTGACAAACCACTCCTTGTATTCGGGGTCCCTGCACGTGAACGTGCCGCCCATCACGATCAGGTCGATCTTGGATGCGTCGTGACCTATTACCTCCAGCTGGTGTATCCTGTCTGTTACCTGCATGTAGGGGTCGTAGAGGTTTCTGCCCGCGCGGCGGGCGGCCGGTTCTTTTCCGGTGTATGACTGCGGAGATCCGTTCTCTACTCCCCCGGGGCAGAACGTGCATTTGCCATGGGGGCATGGGTGAGGCGATGCCATAACGGCGACGACCGCGGTGCCGCTGGCAGTACGCATCGGTTTTTTTATCAGCAACGGGAGAATGAGCTCCCTGTCATCATCGGCCACCTCGGCCAGTATCTCGGAGTTCGGCGGGACGTTCTTGAGGCCCAGCTCCCCGCACAGCTTTATCTTGCAGTCCTGCAGCTCGTCGCGGGTCGATATATCTCCGCACTTGACCGCCTCTATCAGACGTTCGGCGATTTTTGACATTTCTCATCCGTAGTAGATGTCGTTGGCCGCGTGCTGTTTCTCGTCGGGCGCCTGCTCGACCAGCGCCATGCATGCGATCGCCGCGGCGGGTATGTAGAATATCCTTCCCGACGAATCGATTACGACCGCTGTCTCCGAACCTATCATCGTGTATCCGCGGAAAGACCCGGTCACGCTGTCGCTCTCCTTACCATATCTTATTGTATAGACGGAGCCGGGGCGGAGCTCGTAGCTTCTGTCTTCCGCCACCTTCATCCCTTCCTTTTTACGAAGAGGTCCTGGAGGTGGTCGACGGTGCACTTGTAGTTGTCCATCGCCATTTTCACATTGGCCTCGGTGAAGCTCCATGCCTTGCTCAGGTCCCCGTACCTTATGCGGTATCCCTTCCTTTTCTGGCCTTCGAACTCCGCGTCGACCCCTTCCAGGATGTCGAGCGATTTCAGCTTGTTGATGTGCCTGTATATCGTGGGCCTGGTGGTCCCTAAGAGAAGTGAGAGCTCCTCGACCGTCCATGCTTTAGAGGTATTGCCCATGAAATAGTCCATGAACATGCGGTACGGGACACTGTCCCTGAGGCCCGTGGCCGAGGTCTTGGGGTCGTACCCCTTGGGAATATATCCTATCTGTATCAGAAATGTCTCCGCCACGATGTCGACGTCCGGGACGGCGTTCATCGGCGTGTTGCTAACTACCTGGAGCTGGAACAATTTGCCACCTTTCTGCGAGAATAGTAAAGGTGGTATTTTAATTTTTCAAAGAATGCTCTGCAGACGATCGATCGCACGAAGAATGCTGCCGGTTGGGATGACCCTGGAAACGGGAATTGTCAATATCTTTTCCACTGTGGGCGCCACTATCGGTGCACACACCACGGCCAGAGCGCCGTCGCGCTCCGCCCGCACCGCCGCGATGATCGCATCCTCGACCGTGTTAACGGGATATTCCCTTAGAGGGATCACCCTGCCGTTTAAATCCACCGTACCCGGAATCAGGTCCATGGACACATTTGACGCTATTATCGCGATGAAATGTTCGGCCGCGGGGTCCGCCAGTGTCCGAACGGCTTTCACAATCTCCCTCACGGTGCGTATGTTGGGCTCGCGCTTCTCTTCCAGTATCTTGTACATTGTGGACGGCGAAAGACCCGACGCGGCGCAGAACTCGCTCAATGTCATATCGAGCTCGTCCTCGAGCACGGAGCGCAGGGCCTTCTGGAATTCGCCCTCCTCTCTGAGCATTCCTGCGATCAGGTCGTCCACCGTCATTTTGTGCCCTTCACGTAGTCGGCCGCCGCGAGACCGGCCATACATCCCTGGCCTACCGCCCTGGCCACCTGCCATGGCTTACCGACGACGTCGCCGCATGCGAACAATCCCAGAACCTTGGTGGCATATTTCGCATCCACTTTGATCGTGTCGTCCATTTCGGGCATGAGGTCCATGTCCATCACGAGGTCGGCCGCCGATTTGGCACCGAGCTCGATGAACACGCCGTCCAGGTCGATCTCGGTGTCGTCCCCGAGGACCAGCGACCCGACCTTACCGTCGCCGCGGATCTCCTTCGGCGACGTGTCCTTCATAACCACCCCTGCCAGCATCGCACGGTCGACCAGCGCCTTGGCCGCCTTGGGCCCTTTGGTGATCCAATATACCTGCGTGGCATACTTCGTCATGAGTTCTGCAGCCATCGCCGCCTCCGTCTCATCGCCTATTATGGCCACCGTCTTGCCCTTGAAGAAATTGCAATCGCATACCGAGCAGTAGCTGACGCCCTTTCCGATGAACTCCTTCTCGCCGGGTATGCCGAGCTTGACCCTGGATATGCCCGTGGCCATTATCACGGATTTCGCGGTGTACTCCTTCCCGGACTCGGTCCTGATGATGAACGACTTGCCGTCGCGTTCGGCCGTGATCACGTTCTCTTCGACGAACTCGGCGCCGAAGGATTTGACCTGCGTTATCCCGTTGTCCAGCAGGTCCCGCCCTTTGACGGGACCGATAACTCCGAAATAGTTCTCGATCTGGGCATCGGCCACGGCAGAGTTGGACGGCTTCCCGATGATAACTGTCGACACTTTCCGCCTGGCCGCATATATGGCCGCCTGTATCCCCGAGGGGCCGGCACCTATCACTACGACGTCAGTTTCCATTTTAGATTCCGCTCATTATCTTGAGGATGTCGTCCTTAGGTCTGAGCCCTACAAGCGTCTGGACAAGGACGCCGTCCTTGAACACCAGCAGTGTGGGGATGGCGTTTATCCTGAACCTCGCTGAGATCGCCTGGTTCTCATCGGTGTTGAGCTTGGCGACCGCAAAGTCCTTTGTCTCCGATGATATCTCATCTATGATCGGGCCCATCCTCCTGCAGGGTCCGCACCAGGGCGCCCAGCAGTCTATAAGGACCTTGTTATTGCTGCCTATGAAACTGTCAAAGTTAGACTCGTTCAATTCTGTTACCATATCTTTAGCCTCCGTCTGTTATCAGAGGGAATAAATAAATAGCTTACACCATAAGAGGATAGAGAAACCGCAATGTTGGAAACGCTGTCGAACATCATGGGATTGGAGATATACGAACCGCGCGGACTTTTTGTCGGGACGGTCGACGAGATCGTTATCGATGTGTCGACCATGCGTGCTTGCGGCCTTTATGTAGAACAGGCTAACCCGGCGATAGTCGATGAAGGCATCGCGATATCGATACCGTTCGGATGGGTCCGAGGCATCGGGGATGCTGTGATCCTCAGAACTTTTCCTGAGAGCGTCGGCGCTGACACTGATTCTCGACAGGATATTCCCCTGTCATTTCAACGATGAGGTCCAGATCGAAGCCCACCTTGTCAGAGAGCTCCCTGTGGAGCGCTATTATGCGGTCGGCTCCTTTGGGTGCCCCTTTGCTTCGGAGCTTCTCGGCCGGTACACGGTGGGATACCAACGCCGAATCGCTCACCAGATTGTCGGCCGCAGCCACTATCTTCTGCTCGATGGTCCTTGGAATATAGTCTCCGCTAGGCAGCCCGAACATCGCTATGTCCTCTTCGTCCAGCCCGGCACCGGTGTGTCTGCGTATTATTTCGACGAGCTCTTCGGGAAGGCCTAGCTTTCCGGCCATCTCCGCGCCGACGACGGCATGCATTATCGTATGGTCCTTAGACCTCCCGATGTCATGAAGCAACGCTCCGGCCGTTACGAGGTCGCGGTCGGCGCCGGGAATGCGCTCCGACATTATATCTGCCACCACACGGACCGTGCGGCAGTGGACCATAACTCGCTGAGAACACCCGGCATCCTTCAGTATTTTGAGGCACTCTTTATCATCTGGGTATGTTCTCGACAACCGTCTTCCCCCTCTCGTTCGGTATAACTGTCATCTTACCTTCTCTATCAGAGTAGAGCGCCTTTCCGTCGGTAAAGCAATAGAGGAAAATAGCCAGCGCGGCTATCTCCGAATGTGGCTGATTTCCGACAGAAATGTTGAAATCGGCACGCTGATAAACTTCGGGCGGGACCTTCTCTGCGCCGACTATGACCATAAGATCTTTGTCTCTGGGTATTTTAGGCAGAGCTTCGTCCATCCTCTGCCCGTACATCGTGAGATGAACGACGGTGCCTTCGAATTTCCCGACGGCCTCCCGCCATTTGACGCCCGTCTCGATCGTGTAAGAACCGCCGAATCTGTCCGCAACGCTCCGGATTCCCTCTTCGAGCTTGGGGTCGTAGGTATCAACGCATATGCCGCTGGCACCCAGCGCCCTGGATGAAAGGGCAACATGCGTGGTCACCCTCTTGTCTCTCTCGGGCCTATGACCGATCCTCATTATCCGTATCTCGGACATGTTTACTCTTCTTTTATCGGCTCTATCCTGTGGCCCCTGTAGTCCATCCTGACGGACCTTCTGACGAGACTCTTCAACATCGTGGATGTAAGTCCCATCGCCTCCGCGACATCGCCGGAGAACCTGCCTGCCGAGCCTAGCTCCGCAAGGATCTTCTCCTCGAGCACGGTATATTCCTCGTTGCTCATCATAGCGGCCGCCAAAACATCGCTTATCTCATACACTGGCCACTGCGAGTTTATGCTGAAGGACGTGTAATATGAATGGTATGATTTTTCTGGATAGCTTCCATCGGTGGAAAGCCATCTGGTTTCGACCAACTTCATTTTTTCGAAGAAAACGAGCGCATCTTTTCCTTCCTGGCCGTATTTTTCCTCGATCTCTCCGACCGTTCTCCATTCCAAGGTCACTTCCTTTAGTATCTCCCTTTTTATGGGCGTATCAACGGACCTGAGCATCGGTACCAGCTCGGACGGCTCGTTGATGACCTTGATCTTGTTCATGAACCTATAGGGATAACTTGTGGATATAATATTATTTCTAAAGAAATTGGCAATTTGTGTGCAATCCCGGATATTTCGCATGTATTTTAACCACTCGGTTCGCAGAACAACAACGCTGGATCATGTCCGAATCACATCCATTATACTGCCCAAACGTCTGCGAGCAACATAAATTAATTTGTCGCTGGCACATAATTATTGGAAGTACGCCTCCCCGTAAATGGCCCCTAAAGCTTTATTTATTGGTCGTACCTTCCATACTGCAATGGCTAAAAAGAGAGAGCCCGAACTGAGATTCCAGTGCCTTAAGTGCTACAAGACCTACAAGGGTCTGGAAGCCGAGCAGAAAGCTCTGGATTGCTGCGGGTCGTTCATCCAAGGGTACTGGAAGTACTACTCGAGATGGGGCGACAAGATGAAGTGGTACGGCCGCTGATCGCCAGTCGTGCCGTTGCCCCGTTTTTTGCATTTGGGGCGTTAAACCGAACGTGTATAGTGGTAGGTATCGGCATGGACGAAGAGAGCAAACTGACCAGCGGGGCATATAAGGAAATCGAGCTCATAGAGCGCCACATCAAAATGCTCATGATAACCAAAGAGAACCAGCCGGTCGGCATAATCAGACTTTCCGAGATGCTGGAACTGCCCCGCCACAAGGTGCGCTACTCCCTGAGGATGCTGGAGCGCGACGGTGTCATCGTGGCGACACCGGACGGCGCGGTCGTATCCGATAAGTACGAAATCTTCATGAACGAAATGTCACAGTACCTTAACGAGCTTAAAGAACGGATCGAGGAGGTCCGCGCGCAAATTCCAAATACGTAACGCTTTAATACGAGCCATCCTTTGCACTTGACAGGCCGTCGTAGCTCAGTTGGTAGAGCGTGTGACTGTTAATCACAAGGTCCACGGTTCGAGCCCGTGCGACGGCGCCACTTTTTTCTCGATAGATTTTTATCCTATTCCTCTTCTAACCGTCCCTGGGGGCTCGTAGCTTAGTTGGTAGAGCGCCCGGCTCATAACCGGGTGGTCGTCGGTTCAAATCCGACCGGGCCCACTTCAATTTTTCCATAGTATTTCCAGCTAATGTGCCATAGTGTTTTTTTTGGCCACTTTTATCGATTTTTCGAAGGCGTGTATTCGACGAATCGGAAAGGCTTAATATAGAAGTAGGCGTGTCTGCTTTCTATAAATACAGGTCGCAAACGCGGCCTTTTCCGAGGAAGACCAATGGTGGAAATTACAATTAAAGCAGAAGCGCCTAAGTCGATCAAGCTCCCCCGAATACAGAAAGAACTTACGCAGTGTGTCCAGTGCGGTTACTGCATCTCTGTGTGCGAGGCCCACGGGCAGACCCCCTGGGAGTCTGTGACCCCCAGAGGAAAAATCTACTACCTGAACCAGCTTGACAAGGTCGGCATGGGCGTCGAGGACAGGCTCCTCGGAAGGAAGGTCACTGTCAGCCCGGAGTTCGTCGACGCCATTTACAAATGCACAGGCTGCGGAAACTGCGAAGCGGTCTGCCACGCCAACATCCACCTTGTAGCGCTCTGGGAGAACGTCAGGGCATGGCTTGTCAAGAACGATTATGGACCGATGCCCGCCCATAAGGCCATGCACGAGAAGATAGCGGCCAACCACAACCCCTACGGCGAGCCGGACGAAACAAGGTCCGCATGGTGGCCCAAGGATGTTGAGAACACCGCCGTTCCCGACGTCATATTCTTTGCGGGATGCACGGCATCCTACAGGATGATGGAGATCGCCAAGGCCGGTGTGACTGTCCTGTCCCGCGCCGGTGTGAAGATCGGCACCATGGGATCTGAAGAATGGTGCTGCACCTCCCCGCTGATCAGGACCGGGGACAGGGAGCTTTCGCTCGAATTTTCGCAGCACACCGTCGAGACGGCTGACGGAACCGGCGCCAAGGACATGGTGATGACCTGCTCCGGATGCTACAAGACGATCCTCAACGATGCGGGTAAATTCTACTCCAAACCCGGACAGAACGTGTACCACTTCTCACAGTACGTCGAGAGGCTCATCGCGGAGAGGAAACTTCCGCTCAACAACGAGTTCAAAGCAAAGGCGACCTACCACGACCCGTGCCACCTCGGAAGGCATGCGGGAGTGTTCGAACCGCCCAGAAACGTGATCAAGAAGATCAAAGGCATCGAATTTGTGGAGATGTACCGCAGCAGAGACATATCCAGGTGTTGCGGTGCAGGCGGAGGATACAAGAGCCAGTACGGAGACTATGCCGTTAACGTGGCTGCCGAGAGGATTGCCGATGCGGAAGAGGTCGGAGCCGACCTCATAATATCTTGCTGTCCGTTCTGTGTCCTGAATCTCAGGGCGGGAGCCAAAAAGGCAGGTTCCAAGATTAAAGTGATGGACCTATCCGAGGTCCTGCTGCAAGTCACGGCCCCCAAGCAGGAAGGGCCGGCCAAGGAAGCCGATAAACCTGCGGCAAAGACCGAGGCCGTGCCGGCCAAGGTGGCGGAGGCCCCTAAGGAAGTCGCGAAACAACAGGTGACCCCTAAGGAAGTCGCTAAGCCTGTCGAAACACCCAGGGAGGTCGCGAAACAACAGGTGACCCCTAAGGAAGTTGTCAAGACCGAAGTTATCGCAGAATCGCCCGGATGGGTCGAGAACGAGACCGAAGAAGTATACATCGACGACTACACCGACAAATCTCCTGAGGCGCTCGTCAGAAGGTCTGCATGGAACAACGGGCTGAGGTGCAGAAGGGACTACGGAATCGAACGCATACCCGTCGCCTTCGTGAAGGGGAGGGTAGCCGTCTTCGTACAACCCAGAAATTCAGACAGGACGATGGACAGCAAGCTCAGAGCCAAAGGCTGGACCGTCCTCCGGTACAATGAGGAGGACATCACCGACGGTGCAGAGCAGGGCGAGGAGATCGCCAAGGCCGTTAAGGAGAACCTCAGGGCCGCCAAGAAAAAGAAGAAGCGGTAAATCGAGTGCTGCGTGAAGATGCCCTTTGACATGCTGAGCCCCTGGCTCTCCAAGATGCTTAGCGAAAGGGGCATCTATGAGCCTACGGAACCCCAGGCGGACGCCATACCAAAGATAGCAAAAGGGCAGAACGTACTTCTTGTCGCACCTACGGGCATCGGTAAGACAGAAGCGGCGGTTCTGCCTATACTCGACGAGATAAAACGCCGTGGCGGCGTCGGGTTCCAGTGCATCTACATAACTCCCCTGCGCGCGCTGAACCGCGATATGCTGAAAAGACTGGAGGACTACGGGAGGGAATCCGGCATATCGGTGGGCGTGAGGCACGGAGACACCACTCAGAGCGAGAGAAACAGCCAGTCGAAAAATCCTCCTCAGATACTTATCACGACGCCCGAGACCCTACAGGTGCTTTTTACCGGGAAGGTGCTCAGAGAACATCTGAAAAAGGTACGCTGGGTCGTTGTCGACGAGATACATGAGCTCGCCGATAACGAAAGAGGCGCGCAGCTGAGCGTGGCCTTAGAACGGCTTTCCATACTGGCGGGGGAATATCAGAGGATCGGGCTGTCCGCGACGGTCGGGGATGTCGAGGAAGTTAAAAAATTTTTATCTGGCACTAAACGGGAGGTCATTGTTTGCAGGCACGACACCCACCGAGATTATGATATTACCGTGGAGTGCCCGGGACCGGACTCCGACCCGCATCTCCTCGACAAGCTTCAGACCGACCCAGAAATGATGGGCGTCATGAAGCACGCACGAGACCTCATCGAAGCGGGCAATTCGACGCTGTTCTTCGTTAACACCAGGGAGACGGCGGAGTGGCTGGCCGCGAGATACCGTCTCTGGGACCCCGAATTCTCGATAGGCGTGCACCACGGGTCCCTTTCGAAAGAGAACCGCATGGACATAGAGGACCGTTTCAAGAACGGTGAACTGAAGGCACTGGTGTGCACATCGTCCCTGGAGCTGGGAATCGACGTCGGGACCACAGACCTGGTGATACAGTTCAACTCCCCCAGACAGGTCTCGAGGATGATCCAGCGTGCCGGCCGTGCCGGCCACCGTGTCGGGGAGATCATAAGAGCCAGGATAATAGCCACGGCACCTGACGAGGTGGCCGAGGCAATGGTCGTCGCAAGGAGGTCGGACGAAAGAGATATGGAGATACTGGAGGGCAGGAAATGCCCGCTCACGGTGGTTGCAAACCAGCTCGTGGCGATGACGATGGGCGGCAGGATGGACAGAGATGCCGCATTCTCGGTCTTCAAGCGGTCATATCCTTTCAGCACTCTCGAAAGGACGGAGATGAACGACGTCCTGGAACAGTTGAAATCCATCAAGATGATATTCGAAGACGATGAGGGCTTCAGACGTTCCCGTCGCGGAATGGATTATTTTTACAACAATATTTCGATGATACCCGATGAAAGAACATACCTGATCCGCGACATCGGAACCCGTTCGATCATTGGTACCCTGGACGAGAGCTTCGTCGCAACCTTTGCGGAGGAATATGCCATGTTCATCGCCAAGGGCAGGACGTGGAGGATCGTCGAGATGAGAGAGGACGAGCTCCTTGTGGAGGAGGCGAGAGAGATCGGCTCCGTTCCGTCATGGACCGGATCAGACATTCCCGTTCCTTTCGAGGTCGCCATGGAGGTCGGACGGATGCGCAGGCTCCGCAACTACAAGGACTATCCCTGCGACGATAATTGTTCCAGCACCGTGGAAACTTTCCTCAGTTCACAGGGGGACCAAGCCATGCCTACCGACCAGACCGTTACATTGGAGGTTGGTGACAGGATCGCAATAATCAACTGCTGCTTCGGCACCAAGGTCAACGAAACAATAAGCAAGATCGTCTCGGCGCTTCTGACGGCACGTTTCGGAGAGAGCGTCGGAGTATCGACGGATCCGTACCGCATCATAATGGAGCTGCCCCGCAACATTTCGAAGGAAGATCTGGAGAGCACGTTCAGGCTCATACGGCCGGGAACCGTGGAGGACCTCTGCCGCAAGACGATATTGAATTCTTCTTTCCTGAAGTGGAGGTTCGTATATGTCGCAAAAAAGTTCGGTATTATCGAAAAGGAAGCTGACCATCGCTTCATGAACTTCAACCGGCTGTTCGATTTGCACATGGGGACGCCTGCTTACAGAGAGGCTGTCAACAAGGTCCTCTGGGACGACCTGGACATCCTAAACACCGAGAGGGTCGTCTCTATGATGGCCGGGGGCGAGATAAATATAGTTTCCGGAAGGGTCGCCCCGATAGGCCTCGAAGGCCTTACCCGCTCCAAGGAGCTCATGCAGCCGATACGCGCCGACCACTCCATCCTGATGGCAATGAAAAAAAGGATCGACGACGAGACGCTCTTCGCGACCTGCCTGAACTGCGCATCCCAATGGAGATTCCGGGTTGGCGACGCCCCCGACCGGCTAACTTGCCACAGTTGCGGTGGCGTCATGATCGCAGCGCTAAAAGAATATGAGAGGGAGAATGTCAAGCTCCTCAGACAGAAACGCATCACCGCACAGGAAAAGAAAGAGATCCTGCGCATGTCACGGAACGCGAATCTGGTGAGAGAACAGGGAAAGATGGCGATATTCACACTGGCCGGAAGGGGCATAGGGCCGGAAGGGGCTTTCAGGATCCTTCGTGGCATTCATGTGGACGAGGATGAATTCCTAAGGGACATCATGTCGGCCGAGATCCTGTATGCGAAGAACAAGAGGTTCTGGGACTGAAAATCATATGTCCAACGGCAACTTTGTGGGGCCGTATTCCTTCAGTTCCTGATTTATTATTGTTATCAGCCCATCGTTCGATATTGTCCTCTCCACACGGTAGACTATGCCGTCGTCCTGGCCCACCCAGCGCTTGATGACTTCTCCGGTGTTTTCATCGCTGTGGACGTAGAGATCGACGTCTTTTTGACCGAAATTCGACGTGGAATATCCGGTTATACTCGAGTTCAATATCCCATAGTCCGGGCTCGATGTGAAGCTCCACCTCTTCTGGAGCTCATAGACCTTGTCGGTGTTCGTGTCGGCATCATGATAAGAAATATTGCTGGTGGTCGTGACCCTGTTCTCTCCCAGGATGTCCATGTACGTGGTGCTGACATCTCCCCATAAGGCAGTGGTGACAATATCTCCGTTCAGGTTCTCATACTGGTGGGTGCCCGTTACTTCATATTCGTAAATCGTGGCATCGTAGTCTTTGAGAACAATGTAACCCAGCGATGCTATGACAATTGTTACTACTACTGTCACTAACATTAACGAGACAACAGACTTGCCTTTCTTTGCCGCCATCGAGCGCTCCAATCCCGTTAGTACACGACCAACTAATTAACTATACGCAATGCAGGCCTTTCAAATCAGGCCGCCCTTCACCGAGAACTCCTGTTCTTTAACCTGTGGCACCGGCTCCTTCAGGGCCACGTTCTTTTTCGCGTAGAAGCCTTTGCATATCACGTAGACCTCGGAGGATGTTTCCCTCGAGGCATCGGGAGAATGTATTTTGACGGAGGCAAAACGGCTCTCGAGCTTTTTCATGATGGTATCGAACATGTCTCCCATGAAGACCTTCATCACAAGCTTGCCTCTCTTCTTTAGGATACGGTCGCAGACGTCCACCGCGAACGTGCAGAGATGTATCGAACGGGCGTGATCCAAGGAATACTGGCCCGTTATGTTCGGCGCCATGTCCGAAAGGATGATGTCCGTCTTGCCGCCTATCTTGGCCAACAGTTCGATCATCGTCGCATCCTCCGTTATGTCTCCGAGGATCATCTCGACACCTTCCATGGGGCGCATCTTCCTAAGGTCCACGCCTATCACCTTTCCGGTCTCGCCTACTTTTTCTTTGGCGACCTGCAGCCAGCCGCCCGGGCACGCGCCGAGGTCGACAACCGAGTCGCCCTCGCTGAAAATATTGAAGCGCTCGTCGATCTGAAGGAGCTTGTAAGAGGCCCTGGAGCGGTAACCCTCTTTCTTTGCGAGCTTGTAATAGTGCTCATGCCTCCTCTCCTCCACCCACCGATCGTGAATTCCCACAGCCGCTCATCGCGTTTAGCGTTAAACCCTTTTCCCACGTCATAAATATACTACGGGGATATTCTGTAGGCGAGCGCGATGACCGACCCATGGACATATGAGAAAGCAGGAGTGAGCATTGACCGCAAATCGAGCGCCATAGAATCACTAGTCGGAGAACTTACGTACCGTCGCAAGGGGGAAGGACAGAACGTGAGGATGTCGGGTCTGTTCGCCAGCCTAATAGACTACGGAGACGAATATCTGACACTGGCGACCGACGGTGTGGGGACCAAGCTGCTGGTGGCACAGGCAATGGCAAAATGGGACACGGTGGGCATAGACTGCGTTGCGATGAATGTCAACGATACCATCTGCGTGAACGCGGAACCGATCTCTTTCGTCGACTACGTGGCAATAGCTGACCCGGACGAGAAGATCGCGCGCGACATCGGCATCGGTCTGAACAAGGGCGCCGAGATGTCCAACATGGATATCGTCGGGGGGGAGATCGCGGTCCTCCCGGAAATCGTGAGGATGCCCGACCTTTCAGGAACCTGCCTGGGTCGCGTCAAGAAGGACCGTGTGGTCACCGGTTCCGCCTGCAAGGAGGGCGACCTGATAGTTGCGCTGAAATCGTCGGGAGTGCACTCTAACGGGCTTACTTTGGCCAGGAAGGTGTTCGAGGCCGCAGGCATAGAGCTCGGCGAAAAGACTTCGGGTTTGAGCGGAACGGTTGGAGAAAATCTGCTTGAACCGACCGAGATCTACGTCAAGGAGGTTTTGGGCATCACATCCAAACACGAGGTCCACGGGCTGGTGGACATCACCGGAGGAGGACTCCGCAACCTGCTGAGGATGCGTAAAGGGCTCCGTTACATTATTGATGACCCTTTCAAACCTGCACCGATATTCAATAAGGTACAGGAGCTCGGCAATGTGACCGAGAAGGAAATGTACCAGACATTCAACATGAGCATGGGCTTCATGATAATTGCACCCGCAGGGGACGCCGAACGTATCGTATCCGAGAACGCGAACGCAAAAATCGTGGGGCGCGTCGAAGAAGGGGCGGGCGTGCTCTTGGAGACGGAGAACCTTACTTACGACCATTATTGATCCATCAACGCATGGATCGCGCCGCATACGGCGCCGATAGCGGTGCAAGTTTCCAGAGAATATCCTCCCCCGGTTATATCCAGATTGTACCTGGGTATCGATGCCGCGCTCTTCGGGACCCCATGGGGGCCCAGGCCGAAGACGAGCATCACGCTTCTGCCGTCTCTCAACTGGCCGACCACCTCTCCGAGCTTGATCTCCTTCGGCTTTTCCGGCCTGCTGGTGGTCAATATTGGCTCGCCCAGCTGCGGCGGGAAACCTTTTGAAGGATATGGAAACGTTGAGAACCTGCCCTCTGATGCCAGCTGCACGAAATAATCGCCATGGCTGCCGATGCTCGTAGTGCCGGCTACCCAGTCGGCTATCTGTTGGGGGGTCCTGCAGTCCTCCGGTATCGGAAAACCGAAAAGTACCAGGTTCATTCCGTATGCCATCGCTATGTCGCCCGTGCGGGCGATGACCCGCCTGTGCGGCTCCCTGAATTTATTGGCGTCGTACGAATTATAAAGCCCGATCGTTACCCGTCCTTTACCCATCCCGATACCTCATTGCTTCCTACGGCCTACTATCGCATGAGCGTCGCCGTCCAAAAAAATTTCATAATCCGGATATTCCTGTTGGATGCGACGGATCTCAGCCATGGTCTCCGCAACCGTCAGGCGGCTCGTCCTGACGTCGATAAAAACCTTATCATCCTCCAAACAGGTCCCTCCTCGGCCCAATGGTCCGGGTTGATAAATGTGGTGCCGCGAGCCGGGCTCGAACCAGCGACTTCATGATCTTCAGTCATGCACTCTCCCAACTGAGTTACCGCGGCGCAATTCCCCCAATGTGGGGACGTCTTATAAAGTTTACTGGGTCCTGTCCGGGGGATTTTTACCTTCGGGACGACTTTCAGGGCCCCTCTGCGCCCCTTTAGACCCGACCTGGTAGCAATCCACGGCCTCTGAACGGTATATCGACCTGCCGGCCTCCATGATATTGACGAGTGCCGCTGCGAAGCAGACAGACGAAACTACCGCAACGGCGATCCATATCAGAAGTGCCAGATGTTCGGGGCTGTTGAAATCCCCCGGAATTGTCGAAATGGCCTGTATAGACAGCATGGCTGCCGCCAATGACGAGATGTGCGCCGCGGCGGATGTTGCCACGGCGCCGGTCGCAAGCGACCTGTGTCCCAACTTATCACTCGTCCTTCTCCGTCCACTGACTGGGCTCTTCTTCGACTTCGGCATTGTCGAATTCGGGTTGCTCGTACACCCTTTCCGGCGCTTTTTCGACCGCCTCGACGATGTCCTTCTCTTCGACTATCGGCTCTACGGCAGTGACCTTGTCTTCGTCGCGGACGTCCATTATCCTGACGCCCTGGGTATTCCGACTGGTCTCTCTTATTTCATCGACCAGGATACGGATGACCTTGCCGTCGGTGCTGGTAAGCATGAGCTCGTCTCCGTCGGAAACTTTCCTGACGCATACGACCCCGCCGTTCCTCTCGTTGGTCTTGATGGTTATGACGCCTTTTCCGCCCCTCTTGACGAGGCGGTAGTCATCTACGTCCGATATCTTGCCGTAGCCATTCTCTGTAACGGTGAGAAGCTTGTCCCCGGGGCGCACTACGGCCATCGAAACGGCCGTGTCGCCTTCGTTGAGCGTTATCCCCTTGACGCCCATAGTGTCCCTTCCGGCAGGACGAACGTCGTCCTGATAGAACCTCACTGCCTGTCCTTCGCGGGAGGCGATGATTATCTGGTCTCCTTCGGTACATATCGACGTTTCGATCAGCTTTCCGTTGTCCTGGAACTTTATGGCCTTGATACCTTTCTTTCTGACGTTGCCGTAGGCGCTGAGCCTGGTCTTCTTGACCGTTCCGTCGTTGGTGCAGAACGTCAGGTATTTGTCATCGGAGAACTCGCTGACACATATTGTGTTGACCGTGAACTCTCCCTCCTCCAGGTCCGAAAGCAGGTTGACGATCGGCTTGCCTTTGGACTGCCTGCTGCCCTCCGGGATCCTGTACGCTTTAAGCCAGTGAAGCCGTCCGTGGTTTGTGATGAACATCACATAATCATGAGAGCATGTGATGAACATCGTCGCCACGTTGTCCTCTTCCTTGGTCTGCATCCCCATGAGCCCGACTCCGCCCCGGCCCTGCTGCTTGTATGTGGACAGCGGGATACGTTTGATGTAACTGCCCTTGGTTATCGTGATCACGACGTCCTCTCTGGGAATCAGATCCTCCTCATCGGTATCGATTGCGGACATGTTGATCTCGGTGCGGCGCTCGTCCCCGTAATCGGCCTTCATCTGCAGCAGCTCATCTTTGATTATGGCCCTGATGCGCTCGTCCTTTGCGAGTATGTCCCTCAGATCCGCCATCAGCTTGATCAGGTCCTCATACTCTTCTCTGAGCGATTCGATCTCCAGGCCCGTCAGCTTCTGCAGGCGCATATCCAATATGGCCTTGGCCTGCTCCTGGTCGATCTGAAGCAGAGACTGAAGGCCGTTGTTGGCCTCCTCCGCGTCATCCGATGCCCGTATCAGCGCAAGAGTCTCGTCGAGCATCTCGAGTGCTTTGATCAGTCCTTCGATGACATGATATCTCTTCTCGGCGGCGGACAGCTCATACTGTGTCCTGCGTCTGACCACCTCGTCCCTATGATTGACATAATGGAAGATCATGTCGCGTAGAGAGAGGAGGGTCGGCTTGTTATCCACAAGTGCCAGATTGATAACTCCGAAGGTCGTCTGCATGTTCGTCTTCTTGAACAGATTCTCCAGGACCACATTGACAATGGCGTCCCTGTGCAGTTCGATCACTATGCGCATTCCGTTCCTGTCGGACTCGTCGCGCAGATCGGTTATTCCTTCGATATCCTTGTTCTTGACGCGTTCGGCGATGTTCTCCACGAGAACGGCCTTGTTGACCTGGTAAGGAAGCTCGTCGACTATGATGCGGGACTTGCCGTTGGCCATCTCCTCGATATGCGTCTTGGCGCGGACCCTGATCCTTCCGCGGCCTGTCCTGTAGGCGGACTGTATCCCGGAGAGCCCGTAGATTATGCCGCCGGTGGGGAAGTCCGGACCTTTTACGAACTCCATCAGCTCATCGCTCACGGCGTCCGGCCTGTCCAGGTAGTAAATGATCGCATCACATACCTCGTTGAGATTGTGTGGCGGCATCTTGGTCGCCATTCCGACTGCGATACCGTCTGACCCGTTGACCAGCAGATTGGGCATCTTCGATGGCAGCACGGAGGGTTCCTGAAGGGACCCGTCGTAATTGTCTACGAAGTCCACGGTCCCCTTGTCGAGGTCGACCAGCATCTCGTTGGCCGTCTTGGCCAAACGCGCTTCGGTGTAACGCATTGCCGCGGCCGGATCTCCGTCCACGGAACCGAAGTTGCCCTGTCCGTCGACCAGCGGGTATCTGAGCGAGAACGACTGGGCCATCCTTACCATCGAATCGTATGCGGCGGAATCGCCGTGCGGATGGTACTTTGCAAGGACCTCTCCCACGACCTTTGCGGACTTCTTATGGGGCCTGTTGTACGACATTCCCATGTCGAACATTGCGTAGAGTATCTTCCGGTGCACCGGCTTAAGGCCGTCTCTTACGTCCGGAAGCGCGCGTCCCACTATGACGCTCATAGCGTAATCGATATAGGAGCGCTTCATTTCGCGCTCGATCGTCTGGTCCATGACCCTCCCGTCCGCGGTTTCCCTTATTACAGAATTTTCGGCCATGTTTATCACACATCCAGGTTGACGACTTCTTTTGCGTGTTCGATTATGAACTCCTTTCTCGGCTGAACGTCGTCGCCCATAAGAACCGAGAACAGCTGGTCCGCGATAATTCCGTCCGCGACGGATACGCTCTTCATTATGCGGGTCTCGGGATTCATGGTCGTGTCCCACAGCTGCTGCGGATTCATCTCTCCCAGGCCCTTGTACCTGCTGACGTTGGCTCCCTGTCCGAGGTTGGCCACGGCGGCGGCCATCTCTTCCTCGTTATAAGCATAGACTTCTTTCTTACCTTTGTAGACTCTGAAAAGAGGCGGCATCGCGATATACACATAACCATGGTCGATAAGCGGCCTCATCTGCCTGTAGAACAGGGTCAGGAGCAGCGTCCCTATGTGCGCTCCGTCAACGTCGGCATCGGTCATGATGACGATCTTGTGGTACCTTATCTTGGTGATATCGAAATCGATGCCCAGCCCGCCGCCGATCGCGATGGCCAGATTCCTGATCTCCTCATGGTCGAGGAGCTTGCTGGGACTTGTTTTCTCGACATTGAGGATCTTGCCGCGCAATGGCAGTATTGCCTGGAAATTGCGGTCCCTCCCTTGTTTGGCGGAGCCGCCTGCCGAATCGCCCTCCACGATGTACAGCTCGCATTTGGACGGGTCGCGCTCGGAACAATCTGCAAGCTTTCCGGGCAACGTCGATGTTTCCAGTACGCTCTTCCTGCGGGTGGCTTCGCGGGCCTTTCTTGCCGCCTCCCTGCCATCCTTCGCGTTGATTCCTTTTTTTATGATGAGCTGGGCCTGAACAGGGTTCTCCAGTAAGAATTCCGCAAGCTTCTCGTTCATGAACGAAAGGACTGCGGACATTGCCACGCTGCTTCCCAACTTCGCTTTCGTCTGACCTTCGAACTGCGGGTCGGACATCCTTATGCTGATGATCGCCGTAAGCCCTTCACGGACATCGGAGCCTTCCAAAGACTCGTCTTTGAGCATTCCATTGTCCTTGGCGTAATCATTTATGGTTTTGGTCAGAGCGGTCCTGAAACCGGTCATATGTGTTCCGCCCTCGGGTGTGAATATCGTATTGACGAACGAATCGATCTCCTCGTTGTATCCGTCGGTGTACTGCATCGCGATATCGATCTGTACGCCGTTCCTCTCTCCCTCCAAGTGGATCGGGCTGTGGATCGGGGTCTTCGCCCTGTTCAGGTATTGTACGAACTCGGAGACTCCTCCGTCATAGTGGAACTTTTCAGACTTTCCCGTCCTGTGGTCCATTATGGTTATCGTGACCTCTTTGTTCAGGAAGGCATGGTTCCTGAACCTGTTCTGCAGAGTCTCGTAGTCGAAGACCACCGTCTCGAATATGGAATTGTCCGGCCAGAACTGTATGATCGTCCCGGTCGCCTCGGTCTTGCCGATAACTTCCACATCTCTGTCCGGGATGCCTATCTGGTAGCTCTGGCGCCATATCTTGCCCTCCCTATGGACGGTTGCTATAAGCTTTGTGGACAGACCGTTGACAACCGATACGCCTACGCCGTGGAGTCCGCCGGAGACCTTGTAGCTGTTCTGGTTGAATTTTCCTCCTGCATGAAGGTCGGTCAGACATACCTCGAGACCTGACTTGCCTTCTTCTTTGACGATTCCCGTGGGTATGCCTCTTCCGTTGTCCGTAACCGTGATCGAACCGTCCGTGTTTATCTCCACATCGACAGTGGTGGCCCATCCGGCCATCACTTCGTCGATACCGTTGTCCACGACTTCGAACACCAAGTGGTGCAGGCCACGGGCATCGGTGCTTCCGATATACATTCCCGGTCTTTTTCTTACAGCCTCTAGGCCATGCAGAGCAACTATGCTGTCTTCATCATACACTTCTTCATTCTTCCCATCCATAACGAACAGCTCCGCACTGAAATGTCAATGCAATGTCTCTCCCTATGGCCTCTTCCTATATAACGACGCGCGCATCGCGCGCGTGCGCGAGGAACGCGTCCGAAATCGAATTCAAAAAGGTTGCATTCTTCGGGAATGCTGAAATAAACGTAAGCGGATTGGTGGCCGATACCAGATGAGCACCTTAATGGATCAGGCACGTAGGGGCGAAATTACTCCCGCTATGAGGATCATCGCCGAAAAGGAAGGCGTCACAGAAGAATTCATAAGGAACGGGATAGCCTCGGGCCGCATCGTTGTGCCCTGCAATCCGATACACAATCCGGAGCCCGCCGCGATCGGCGAGGGGACGTCCGTCAAAATCAACGTAAACCTCGGAACCTCGAGGGACATCGTGGATCTTGACAGCGAGTTGGAGAAACTGAGGATAGCCATCAAATACGGCGCGGATTCTGTAATGGACCTTAGCACCGGAGGAGATATCGACGCCATAAGAGCCAGACTCCTGAAGGAGTGCCCCGTCATCATGGGCTCCGTCCCAATCTACCAGACGGGACTGACCGCCGCGCGCAACAACGCCGTTGTCGACATGTCCGAGGACGACATATTCAACGGCATCGAGAAACATGCCAAGGACGGGATGGACTTCATGACCGTCCACTGCGGCATAACCAGGGAAACGGTCGGATGGCTGAAGAAGTCAAAAAGAAAAATGGACGTTGTATCCAGGGGAGGCTCGTTCCTCACCGCGTGGATACTCCATAACGAAGAAGAGAATCCTCTGTTCAAGAACTACGACTACCTGTTAGAGATGGCCCGCAAGTACGAATTCACACTATCGCTAGGCGATGGTTTCAGGCCCGGATGCATCTCCGATGCCTCCGACCAGGCTCAGATATCCGAGCTCATGACGTTGGGCCATCTGGTCCGGCGGGCCCGCGAAGCGGGAGTTCAGTCGATGGTCGAAGGTCCCGGACACGTGCCTCTGGACCAGATCCCGATGAACGTAGAGCTGGAGAAAAGGATGTGCGACGGGGCTCCGTTCTACGTCCTGGGTCCTCTGGTGACCGATATAGCGCCGGGCTACGACCATATCGTCGGGGCGATCGGGGGAGCCGTCGCGGCCCAGGCCGGCGCCGATTTCCTTTGCTACCTCACTCCGGCGGAACATCTTTCCCTGCCGGACGTCGACGACGTTAAGGAGGGCGTGATCGCATCGAAGATCGCCGCCCATGCTGGGGACCTTACCAGAGGAAGAGGTTTCGAGATGGACGACACAATGGCCAGAGCCCGCAAGAAGCTCGACTGGGGAACGATCTTCGAGGTCTGTTTGGACCCTGAAAAGGCCCGCAAGTACAGGGAAAGAGGATGCACCAAGCTAGAGGATGGATGCTCCATGTGCGGCGACGTGTGCGCTGTCAAGATCGTGAACCAATACCTGATAAAAGACAAGGACATCCTGGACAGACACGAAGGTTGCTGATGGCCGCCCTGCATCCCCTGGATAGCGAAGATGTCCCGGAAAGCGAGAAGATAAGATTCTGGGACATCTTCGCGGAGACATACTCGTCCGCACAGCAGGGGGACATGCCCGACCGCATAGTAGAATGGCTTTCGGAAGAGGGTTTCCTGAACAGAAACTTCGATGTCCTGGAGATCGGGAGCGGCCCCGGAACGTATTCTCTCATAATGTCCCGTTTTTCAAAAACCGTCTCGTGCCTGGACTCGTCCGGAAAGATGATGGACAGACTTTTCGCCTCGGCGGATGCTGAAGGGATCAATAATCTGGAGAGGATCCAGGCAGACTGGAACAGCTTCGCTTCCGAGAGGAGCTGGGACACCGTCTTATCGGCCCTGTGCTCGGGATCGGGAACCCCTGATTCGATAGACCGTATGGACAGTTTCGCGACCCGCCATTGTGTTATGATTTCATGGATCGAAAACCACGGCGACGACCTTCAGTCGGAGATATGGTCGAAACTGGGAAGGGAATACAGCTACAGGTCCAGGACCACCAACGACATCGTGAAAACCCTCGAGCGCACGGGACGCCTCCCGGAAACGCACACATTTTCTGCCGAAATATCCATCGATATGTCTGTTGAGGAAGCCGTACGAAGTCAGACGAAGACCTTCTCGGTCTTCGGACTGGAGGAGGAGGCTGTGGCCGTGACGAGAGAAATATTGGAAAAACGCTCCGTCGACGGAATATACCGCTTCAGAGCCGTAAACAGGCTGCTCGTGACTGTATGGGAGCCCCTGAAATAAAGAATGGAGCCACTGGAGGGAATCGAACCCCCGGCCTACGGTTTACGAAACCGCCGCTCTACCGCTGAGCCACAGTGGCGTATGAGGCGCGAATGAGCTACTGCTTTTAAAACTTTACACAGAACTCAGCGCCGATATCTGGGGAACATGTCTCTAAAAACCACCGCATCCGCAGCTATCCTCGGCGACTCGCATATGAAATTACAGTCCTTCTTTGAATCTTCCAATACATTGGCCAGAAGCTGCATGTCCGGGTCCCTGGCCTCCAGAGGCAAATGGTTCTTTTCGCCTTTGTCACCATATTCTATGCAACTGATGTGGAAATGGGCGACATCCCCGCAGAGTGGAAAGAACTCGCCGATCAACGCGCGCATGTCTTCCTCCGTCTTGAGGGAACCTCCGTTCCTGGCATGGACGTGGGCGACATCGAGCACTGGACGTGCGCCGTCCACAGAGTCCATCACCTCCTCGATCTCCTTGAGCGTTCCAAACTGACCTTTCTTACCCATGGTCTCAATCCCCAGAATCACATCCTTGATCCCCTCATTGTCCATATTGTTCTTGCATGTGGTGAGGCCTTCGATGACCGAATCGGTCGCCGTCTCGGGATGTTTGCCGTAAGATGCGGCATGTATGACGATGATATATGCGCCCATATTATGCGCCACGCGGGCGGTATCCATGACCCAGCCTACGCTTTTTTCTCTCGTATCGGGAGTCTCCGAATTGAAACTGATATAATATGGCGCATGACAGGACAGCCTGATGTCCAACCGCTCGGCCGCGGAACCTATCTCCCTGGCCCTCTCTTCGGAGACACGGGCGCCGCGTACAAGCTCGACCTCCAGGGCGTCCAGCCCAAGCGACCTGGTGTATTCCAAAGAGCCGATAGGCGTCTTTCCTTCCGAGGGATATCCTGCGGGACCGAATCTCATGCGGGGTACACCGGCTTCGGCATATTTACATTTCCCGCCGGAACATAATTTATCTGATTTATTGTATAAATTAATAGAAATAAAATAAGCTGGCTATTTTATTTTTCATTTTTTCTTGTTGCCATCTTCCTTGATCTCATGAAATAACTAATTATCGACCGAGAGATATCGGCACCCTATGGATATCTCTATGGACGTCTCCCTGGACCCGACCCTCGGATGTGGCCAGGCCCACCGCTGGCGGAAGTATGGCGATACATGGAAGGGAGTTATTGGGAACTATGCGGTCGAGCTTGTACAGAACGACGGCGGGTTCGAATGCATAGGATGCAGCGAGGACCGCATAAAGAGATACTTCCGTTCCGAGGACGACCTTTCGGCGATAATGAAGGAGATATCCGGAAGGGATCCCCATATAGCCAGGCTTGCTGCCGCCTGCCCCGGCCTGAGATTACTGAGACAGGACCTCTGGGAGTGCACGGCCACTTATATCCTGGCCACCAACGCGAACGTCAAACGTATCGCAAAGATGGTGGAGTCCGTATGCGACCTGTATGGGACGGACCTCGGAGGAGTTAGATCGTTTCCGACACCGAAACAGATACTTGACGGCTGCGGAAGCATCGGCGAATGCCGCCTCGGATATCGTGAGGACCGTTTCGTAGAATTTGCCGAGAAGGTGGAAGACGGCACCTACGACCTCGAATCGATGGAATGTCTCGATTACGGAGATTGTGTCAGAGAACTGAAAAAGATCAACGGCGTCGGACCGAAGGTCGCAGATTGCGTCGCTATCTTTGCTTACGGCCACCTTGAGGCTTTCCCCGTCGATGCGAGGATATCAAGATCGATGAGAGATGTCTACGGCGTGGAAGGAAGCTACAAAGACGTTTCGTCGGCCGGGAGGCGTATCTTCGGGAGATATGCCGGATATGCGCAGGAGCTTCTGTATCACTCTCTGAGCATAATTTTCTGAATCTCGGCGTCGGCCATTGCGCAGGCGGGAGGGTTGTATCCCGTGTATTGTTCGTATATCTCGGCCAGCATCCCGCAGTTCTTGACTACGCTGCAGAGTCTACACATCTCCGTCACGAAATCGCTGCCTTCGGCCGCCAGGTAACTAGCGGATTTTTTTATCTCTTCGGAGAAGAGTTCGTACCTCTCGCTGTTCTGGATCGTCTCGTTCTCCCCGCGTTTTTTCTTCAGATACTGGGATATGGCCGCGTCGGTAACCTCGAACTTCCTGGCGACCTGCGCCTGTGACATGCCGTGCTCGAAGACCAGCTCTCTTGCGACCTCCCTGCGTATTGTGGGCAACACATACCAAACAACGATCTCACAAGGGATCTTCATAAGTTAACGATAGTTCAAAGGCTATAAATCACTTGCGCGTGACCGCTCCCGGATTGGATTTCAGGTAAAATTCTACGGCGTCCCAATCGTCTTCCTGTTCTACCGACTTGCCGTCTTCCATAGATATCCCTAGGGACCTTGCCGTGTCGCCAAGGAACTTTTTCGCACGGTCGGACCCTTTGAAATTCTCGACCTTGGAACCGGCGTATGAAAGTTTCCCGTCAAATGACCCAGATATCTTTGTTCCTTCAAATATGACCGCACGGGACTGTCCTATCTCCGCTTTTATATGTTGTCTTATATAAAAATGGAGATTGTCCTGGGTGTTCAGCGCAAAAATTTCCTTGTGGATATTCTGCTTCTTTCCGACATCGGAAGAAAGGATCCATATTAGGGTCGGATCGTCCTTGATGAAGAAACCTTTCTTAAGCAACCCCTCTCTCTCGAGCGCAGCCAACGTAGACCGTACCTCCGACATCCGGGCGGACATGAAGCGAGATAGGTTCTCGGCGGAGAATATCCCGAAATCTGAAAAATGACGTCTGGCTATTTCTTTAATAGCCTCTTCCCTCGATATTTTCGGCATCGGGATGATGCTGTAGTAAGAATCGGAATCCTGATGAATAACGGAAAGCTTGGACAGCGCGCTGAGAGCGTCTACGGTTCGGGACTGGGACAGAGGAGACCCCGACACGATCTCTTTTCTGGATATCGGCGAGTGGTTGGATATCATAGACAGTATCATCTTCTCGTCGCCTTCGATCTCTTCGGACTTCGCAGCCCTGTAAAGCTGTGCTGATTCCTTTGTTGTATAACCTATGAAAGCAGGGTAAAGAGCGGTCTTCACAAGATACCCGCGCTCCAACTGCTTCTTTATGGTTGTCTTGTCCAGCACCCTGGTGTATATCTCCTGGTCCCCTCGGATGTATCCGCGGGAAATGACCGCGTTCATCACTGTAGGGTACCTGTCATTCCCTCCCACACGCTGCTTCTCGAAAACGTAGCTCAGGAACTCGTCGTCGGTCATTGAATACTCGACGAAGTCGCCTTTCGCATAGAAGCCGTTGACCATCAGATAGCCTGCTTCCTCCATCATCTTCTCCACATTCGGAGCTAGGAGAGCGGCGTCCTTGCCCATTACCTCCCTTATACGGACGATGTCCGTGTTCTTCATTTTGAAGAACAGCATTATATCGTCTATCGATGCGAGCGCTGCGGGAATGAGTTCCTCCGAGTCCAGGTCGAAGGACCTTATCTCTATGCATCCGGACATCTCCCACATCTCGACGGCCCCCACTACGGACGACCCCCTGACGAGCGGATATACCCAGCTATCGCCGTAACGCGCCGAAAGTTCGGCCCATTTGGAAGAAATGTCAGGGTCGAACGGAGTGCATAGGCGAATTTTTGCCTCGTGCCCGTGTATTCTCCCGAGAGCCTCTATCTCGTCATCGAAAACAAACATCTGAGTCTGTGAGTCTCCGACTATTATCTGCGAAGCCCCTATTTCGTCCATCAGCCTTTTCGCGTCCTCGGGAGCTATTCCCAGAGTATATCTGAGGGCCTGTGCGGGCAGTGGTCCGTAAGCCCGTACCGTCTGTTTTGCGAGCTCTGTAAGGGGGTCCCCTTCCGCCGTTCCCGGACGGTAGACCAGATATGTGTTCTCGGTCCCCCAGTCCTCTCTTTCTCCGAACGCCCTGACTATTCTGAGAGAGCGGTCCAGGCGGTAGACTGCCTCTTTGATAGCGTCCTTGTCCATCCTCATAGCGCCGACCAGCTGGCGCAGAGTGGCGGTACCCATGCCGTCGATCATGTTGAGTACCTTTTCATCTCCCGGCTGCGTTTCGTCTGACCTCAGGGCCGCGAACCGGTCCGCATCTTCCGAAAGTACGTACCTCACGCGTCCGCGCATGAACCTCCCCAGAAGTATCCTTCCGGATTCCCTCATCTCCTGCCAATCTTTGAGTTTGAAGTCCTTGACGCGACTGAATACATCGATCTCGCTTCCTGCAGAACCGTAGAATTTGAAATAATCGACTATGTTGGAGAATTCGCGCCCTTTCGATGCGCGGTATTCCTCGACCGCCTCGAAACTGTAAATATTCTCCTTTCCGGCACGGAGCCTCATCCTGTCGATCTTCAGCATATACTGGTCGCCCTCGGATATCAGGAATCTGCCCTTGGCCACATCCCCGCTGCTCAGAAGCGACTCCAGCGAGGCATGTGCATCTTCATCCGTCAGGGATAACGCGAACGCGATCTCGGCCGATGTGGCCGGCGCGAAACATTCCAGATGCCTCATTATTATGCGGTCCACGGCCGAGTTCCTGTCCATTGAGGTGTTGTCCGCCTTGGAATAGAGCCACTTCCCGTTGCCGGTGATGGCCGTCCTGGCAACCCTGTACATGGCCTCCAGCTTCCTTATGGAACGATATACGATGTCCTCGCTGATCTCCAGTGATTCGGATATCTGGTTGATCGGCGTGTCCCTGGAGACCTCTTCTAAGACCTTGATGTCCGTGTCCGTCATCTCGCGTTCCTTGACGGTCGCGACCGCGTAGTACTGTACCTCTTCTGCGGCCATCACATAGGGGTCGTCCATGAACACCGAACCTATCTTGCCTTCGGAGAACAGCTCCCTTATCCACTTGTCCACTGTCTTTTTGTCCTCGTCGGAATAAGAATAGATGTTCCTTCCGCGCTCGCGGAGCGCCTGGAGGGGGCCTGTCCGCATCAGCATCGGAACAATATCGTCCTTGGTCTGTATGCGTCCGATCTTCTCCCTGAAGTACGGTATGATATGGTCCTCATCGAATTCGAACTCTTTTACGGCATCCCCGAGCGCGCGATAGAGGACCTTGCGGTGCAGCTCCCTCAGGAGTGCGGACCGGTCCTCCATTAGCACAATGTCCGAGAAGCTCGAGATTATCGCGCTGTGCGCGAAGGGCGACGGCGTTCCCGTGAACAACACCGTCTCGATCTTCACGTTGCCGCCCTCTATCAGCTTCAGGACGTGTTCCGCGTTGCGGATGTCCATGTCGTCCTCCATGATCTCCCTGTAGGTTTCTTCGATGACGGGCATGTTCTCCATGTTCCCGAGCTCTTCGAGAAGATAGGAGGAACGTATCTGCTGCCTGTTGACCGATATCGAACGCCCCATGTAGTTCCTAAGAATCATGAAGCTGCGGGACGCGGTGTGCCTGAATCTTAGCTTGAATATCTCGGAATCCTTGATCGCTTTACGCAATATCTGCTCCAGGTCCCTGGCCTTCAGCATGCCCGGGATCTTGGCTATGTCCACCTTGCGCGATGTACCGATCATGAAATTATCGTCGGAAACAGTGACCGAAACGTTGGTCCCCAAGATATTCGTCAGACGATAGGCGTAGCCGCGGGAAAGAGCATCGTTCACCCTTCTTCCGAACGGGAAATGGAACACGAGCCTCTGGTTGCCCGACGGGTCCATGTACTCCTCGATCGCCAGTTTTTCCGAGTCGGGTATGAAGCCTGCAACGGCCTTCTGCTCCCTGAAGTACGACAGTATGCTTCTGGCCGATCCTTCGTCTATGTCAAGGTCCTCCGACATGCTGCTTATAAGCGAGGCCGTGTCGGAATCCAGGCGTTCCGACATCTCCTTCCTGAACTCGGCGATGTCCATCGAAAGGTCGAAGCTCCTCGGGAGCATCTCGCCCGCCCATGACGGGACGGTGGGCTTTCTGCCTGTGGCCTCTTTCACGAAGGCGGTCATTCCCTTGGACCTTACGAACTCGAAGGAACGACCTCCCAGAACGAAGATGTCCCTGGGGGACAGCCTTTCGACGAACTTTTCTGAAAGTTCGCCTGCCATGGACCCGTGACCCGTTATGACCTTGTAGTTTGCCTCTTCGGGAATTGTTCCCAGATTGAGGTAGTAGATCATCCTGGCGCCCTTCTTCCTGCCGAACTGGTTCTCGCCCTCGTCGTACCATATTTTGGAATAGACTCCTTCGAAGTCGTCGCGACTCCCCAGATACCTTATGTCGCTGAGGAACTCCTCCCTGGTAAGATTCCTGTAACAGTACGAACCCTTGACTAAACGGAATGCCTCGTCTACGTCCCATCTGTTGTCCAGGCTCATACCTACGATGGCCTGGGCCAGAACATCGAGGCAGTTCTCCGGTATGCCCACTCTGTCGATGTCGCCCCGGTGGGCGGCGCGGCACATGACGGCACATTCCACCAGATCGTCGGAATCAAAGACCAGGAGACGTCCCTTCGCCACCTGCCCGAAGCTGTGGCCGCTGCGGCCGATCCTCTGCAATCCCTTGGCCACCGATTTAGGAGAACCGATCTGGCAGACCAGATCTACCGAACCGATATCGATTCCCAGTTCCAGCGACGTGGACGAAACGACGCATTTGATCTCGCCTCTTTTGAGCCTCTCCTCCACATCCAGCCTCGTTTCCCTTCCGAGGGAGCTGTGGTGGACCTCTATGTTCTCGAGCCCTCGCTCTTTTAGTTTGTAGACGACGCTTTCGGCCCCGGAACGGGTATTTGTAAAGACCAGCGTCGTCTCATGAGTGTCGATGAGCTCCTTGAGCTGGTCGTACATCATGGAATTGACCATCTCCGAGGACAACGCGGTCATATCGGTGGCAGGACATATGACCCGAAGGTCCAGCTGCTTCTTTGAATCGGATTCGACTATCGTAACGTCCCTTATGGAACCGTCGGGGTTGTTTCCTACGAGATATCCCGCGATGGCCTCCATGGGGGCGAGGGTAGCGGAGAGTCCGATGCGCGAGAAGTCGGTCTCGCACCAGTTCTTCAGCCGCTCAAGCGTCAGAGAAAGGAAAGCACCCCTCTTCGAGTCGCATATGTCGTGGATTTCGTCCAGTATGACCCATTCGACCTTCTTCAGGCTCTCTCTGAACTTTGGCGCTGATATGATGAGGGCCAGCGATTCGGGGGTTGTGATGAGAATGTGCGGAGGGTGGCGGGCCATCTTCTGCCTCTCGTTCTGGGGCGTGTCGCCCGAACGAACGGCGACCCTTATCCCGGGAGGCTCGAACCCGTGGTCGATGGCGACCTTTGCCATCTGGTTTAGCGGCTCGTTCAGATTTCGGTTTACATCGTTGGCCAGCGCCTTCAGCGGCGAGATATATATGCAGTATATCCTTTCTTCCAGCGTCCCGGCCCTGGCATACTTTGTCAGTTCGTTTATGATGCTGGTAAACGCCGTCAGGGTCTTACCGGAGCCCGTAGGGGATGATACCAGTACATTCTTCTTCTGGTGGATGAGAGGTATGGCCTTGGCCTGCGGCTCGGTAAGGCCGTCGAACCGCTCTTCGAACCATGTGGAGATCAGCGGCTCCATGACGCCCATGACCTCTTCTTTCGTGTACACCTTATCTGATCTTTCTATCATCGCGATGCCTAATCCCTTGTCCTTAGTGTTCTACCGTATTTATCTTTCTTCTTTCTAACTTAAAAAAGGATTATATCTGCACACACGCTGTTCGTGTCATGAAAAGTCGGATCGCAGCTTTGCTCTTGGTCGCAGTTATGATCCTGCCGATGGCGGGCTTGTTGCTGAGCGTAGACGAAGCTTATGCGGCCGACGATACAACTTTCACGGGCATAGCCCAGGACAGCGACGGAACCCCGTTAGGAGATGTCGAAGTACGCTTGGACTGGGCGGTTGGCGGTACCGGCTTCGCTGTTTCGGGAACCGCCCTTTCGGATGCGGACGGCAATTTTTCAATTGTGCTGCCGGGAACATACGATATTTCCAAGACCAACACCGTAACGATATCTTACAGAAACGAACTCCACATCATGATATGCGATGATGTCGCCCTTGAGGATTATACCATATCTGGCACCACGTTCGATCTCGGGGAGGTCAAGGCCCTATACATATTCACCATAGGCAAAAACATGACGGTGACGGGCACCGTGAAATACGGATCGGAACTCATAGGCGGGGCCACAATATCTCTTTTGAAAAGTAACGGAACGGTAGCGGGCACCGATACGACCGGAACCGACGGAAAATACGAGATAAAATGCGAGCCTGGAACATACACGATCACGGTAAAGCGCGGCGGGTTCGAAGACCAGATCATCAACGGAGTGGTAGTAGGTGAAGACAGCAGCTCGATAACCAAGGATATCAGCCTGGTCCTGGCCCCGCAACAGACCTACTGGGGCCTGGACCTTCCGCATCTTTTCACCATTGTAGGCCTGATCGTGGCCGGAATTCTGCTCATGATAATGATGGCCTACGTGGTATACACGAGGAGACATCACGGAAAGCTCAAGATAGTGGACGATGAGGATTGATCAGCGCTTCAGCTTTCCGCGGACGTCTTCGTAAAGGTCGCCGCCGCTCGCATCTATGGCAACGATGAGGGGCCCCAGTCTCTCCGCGTTGAATTTCCACATCGCCTCGGCCATGCCCAGGTCGTTCCATTCGGAACCGGTGCTCTCCCCCAGCCCTTCTGCGAGAGAGACCGCGGTCCCCCCTACGGCCGCCAGGTATACGCAGCCATGTTTCTCCATCGCCTCGGCGACCTTTTTCGACATGCCGCCTTTGCCTATGATCGCTCTGATCCCGAACCTTTCTATCATCTCCGGCTCCAGGTCGTTCATCCTGGCGCTCGTGGTGGGGCCTGCTGCCACAGGTAGCCATTTTTCCCCGCGCTGGACCATGATCGGGCCGCAGTGGTACAGCACCGAGTTGAATATCTCGTCCGGGACGTCTTCGCCTGTCCGGGCTTTTTCCAGCGCCCTTTTGTGCATTTCGTCCCTGCCGGTGATGATCGGGCCTTTGATATACACCGTCTCGCCGAGCTTGAGAGACCTGACGGTCTTCTCGTCCAAAGGAGAATTGAGGATCAACGGAACGCCCCCTGCGTATATTCCACCTTTTCAGAGGTTATCCTTGCTGTCGCCCTGCGGTTCGCCCAGCATCCTATGCTTACGGCCACCGGAAGGCTGGCGGTGTGGCACGCCGCCTTCTTGATTCTTACTCCCAGTGCCGTCGTCCTGCCTCCGAGGCCCATAGGGCCCAGTCCGCTTTCGTTGATTTTCACGAAAATATCTTCTTCTATCTCTCTGAGCACCGGATCGGGATTGTCTTCCCCAACCGGGATCAGGAGGGCCTCTTTGGCCATGGAAATACATTTTTCGGACGTTCCGCCGATCCCGACGCCCACTATACCGGGAGGACATGGACGTCCGCCGGCCTCCAGAACCGCATCTATGATCGTTTTCTTGACTCCCTCTACGCCGTCCGATGGGTTCAGCATCACAAGTCGCGTCATGTTCTCGGAGCCTGCGCCCTTCGGCATGACCGTGATCTCGATAAAATCGTCGTCCGTGGGGTAGAAGTGGACGATGGGCATGCCCTCGCCGAGATTGTTCCCATAGTTTTCGCGTGTAAGCGGGTCCACCGTGTTGGGTCTCAGCGGTATCTCCTTGGTCGCCCTCGCAAGCCCTCTCTCTATTTCTCCGATGATCGATGGATCGAACCTGCCTTTAACGTAAAAAACAGGTATTCCGGTGTCCTGGCACATCGGACGCGAGAGGAACTCGGCCTTTCGGACATTGTCCATTATCGCGCCCAGCTGGGAATACGCGGTCTGGTCGGATTCCCATCCCGCGGCGGCCTCCAGCGCCCATCCCACATCGGACGGCAGTTTCGTATTGGAGGCCTTCAGGAGATTGAACACGACGTCTTCCAAAGGCTCAGGCAGTTTTATCATGCTAGCTCATGGCGGAAGTACTGAAAAACGTTTACGGAACGTAGTACAGAGAACCGTCGATATCGACGGTCTTTACCGTCTCGCCGATGATGGCCCCCTCCGGAATCTTGAGATCGACGGTGGAGTAGTTCGACGGGTCCAATACCTGTATCTCGGTCGGCCCGATGCTAACAACCGCAGCGCTCCCCAGGTCTGACTTTTTGCGATATACTTTCAGAGAAGACATGTCCGATCTGCGGACCGTGATCTCTTTGAAACCCTTGATGGAGAGTATCCTGCCGCCGGTGCCGAAGACCCGGAGGAGCTTGTAGTGTTTGTCGTTCCAGATCACCACATCTCCAGATTTGAACTCGGGAAGGCGTACGAGGTATGTTATGCGGTACATGTCCTGACCGTCGGGCGTGCGGCCGACTAGCTTTGCCGACTCCTTGTTTTCGCCGCTGTATTTATCGGAAACGATCTTTGCTATCGTGTGGCCGAGAGATATGGACGAGACATAGAAGTCCACGCCCCCGTGCATCTTCTCAACTTTCGATATGAAATACTGGCGGTTGATCCTGGACTGCTGGTCCACATAGCCCATGACCATGTTTACAACCTGTTCCATCGTATCTTCGTCCAACGCCCTTTCCTCGGAACGGACCTGAAGTATCGATTCGTAGTAGCTGCCCTGTATCCTCGAACACCTCTTGCATACGGTATTCTTAACCCTGACTATGGTGGACGCCTCCGACTCCAAAACCACCCCCTCGATGGATACTTCGGATATGACGGTGGCCACAAAGGTGCGGGGATCCTGCTCTTCCGAAAAGGATTCCAAACACTTTATGCGATTGCCGTTCAGCACAGTGACGTTTTCGAACGTGAAATCCTCCACTGCGTTCTTTTTGCTGGACGGCGTCCATTTACCGCCCAGATAATACTCTCCGCACACGGCGCAGACCTCCAGGTCCAAGTGATGGGGCAGAGATGTGAACTGCCTGCCGTCGAGATAGCATTCGATGCATAGGCCGTCGAGCGTTTTTTCGACATCCTTGCCGCATTTTACACAGAACCTCATATCAGCACCACCTGTGCGTGTCTGACCCCGGCTATCATCATAACATTCTCGGACACGACATATCCTTTCTCGATGGCTACCGCGATCGTCCTTTCCCCAAAAAGATTCATCATTGTGACCGAACCCATGCGTTCCGCAAGTGTTTCCTCTGTGATGGCATCTCCGCCGTAGAACACCTCTGTGATCGTTACCTTTGCTATTCCATCCTGGAATGTCTTTCCAAGAAGTTCCTCGTCGCACGCTGCTAGCAGGCGCTCATCGCCGTGCCTGTGTATTCTGGCTCTTATCATTTTCAGGCCCTCTTGTAAACTCCGGCCGACGGCGAATAAAAGTCTCCGGCCTCATGTATCTTCCTGGTCACCTTGCGGACCTCGTCCTCTGAAATCCCCTCGGACGTTGCGTGCAGTATTATTTCGTCGATCGACATTCCGGTCTCCGCACCGAACTCATTGACTATGTCACGTATTATCTTGACGCTGTCACGGTCTTTCTTCGAAACACCCGTCGCCACCCTGTCGATGTCCCACTGTCCGCCCTCGGGCGCGGCTATTTTGCCCAGGTAGAATTCGACCATGTCCACCGCGCGATTGGCGTCGGCATCGGTGACGATGTAACTCAATCTCATCCTTGCGGATGCCTCGGACAGGCGCACGTACGCTTCCAGCTGCCTTGCGGTTATGGGGACGGATTTGTTCTCTCCCTCGCCCATCTTCCTGATATTAAGATAGCTGGCACTTATTATGCTCGCCGCTTCGTCGGTCATGACCGGCGTTATCCTCTTCGAGTATGCTACATATTTCCTGAGAGTATCCATGTCGTAATACGGACGGATGTCCTCCGTTTCCGCCAGGATCCTGTCGGCATCCACTCCTTTGAGCGTCACGCCCTCCTTCATCATACGGACCTGCCCGCGGCGGTGGGCCTTGAGGATGTGCTCGGTGATATCCTTGTCCTTCTTCTTGTCCGGCTTATCCGTGAGCACGAATATCATATCGAAACGCGACATCAGCGCCGGTGGCAATTCGATCTGGTTCGTTATTGTGTCTGTGTCCTCGAACCTTCCGTATTTCGGGTTCGCCGCGGCCAACATCGAGCACCTGCATTGCAGAGTCGCGGTTATACCGGCCTTTGCCACAGATATCTTCTGTGATTCCATCGCCTCGTGGAGCGATGAACGGTCCTGGGTCGTCATCTTGTCGAGCTCGTCGATACATGCAAGACCTTTGTCCGCAAGGACGAGCGCTCCTGCCTCGAGCGTCCATCGTCCGTCTCCGAAATCGTCTTTTACGGCAGCGGCCGTCAGGCCGGCCGCGCTTGCAGACTTTCCGGACGCGTATATTCCCCTTGGTGCCAGGTTGCTCATGTATCTAAGCAGCTGGGACTTTGCCACGCCGGGATCTCCTATCAGCAGGACGTGCATGTCTCCCCTTATAGAGGTCCCATCGTCCATGTCTTTATGGCATCCGCCGAAAAGTTGCAGTGCCAGCGCCTCCTTTATTTCATCAAGGCCATAAATCGTCGGGGAGATCGAAGCGACTATTTTGCTGAAAAGCTCGGGATCGTCCGACATCTCTATGATCTTCTTCTCGTCGGCATCGGTTATCTGTATCTCGTCATATTCGTGCTGTTCGAACTCGATCGAGAGGATGTCCATGTAAATATCAAAAACCGTCGATTTGTCACGTTCCGGCTTCTCCACAGAACGGATGATGCCGTTCATGGTCACACGGTTACCTGCCGTCACCGCTCCGGATATGTCATCCTCCAGGAACCCTGCCAGCCTCTCCGGCTGTGCGCCCCCCCTCAATCCCTCGGGGCTCTCCTGGATCTCGATCTTCTGAGTGTCCATGTATTTTGATTCCTTGTCGTTGAGTATGAAACGCGTTGACTGCTTGTTGCAGCTCCCGTCCGGATTGATGCACATCATAGGCTCGTTGAGAAGCATGCCCTTCTGGGGCACCCACTGCTCGGCCGCGCATCTGGCACATGTGAAAAGCGCATGTGTCATCCTAGGCCTTACCGTGGTGACTTTTCTGACAAGCCCTTCGACGGCGACAAGTTTGCCAAGGTTCTTCGCTCTGAGATTACGGATGTCCACCGTTGCATCCCTGGGTAGGCCGACGATCCTCAGGTTTATATGGTCCTTGCTGTCCCAGGAAGGCGGCATGAGGGAATGAACGCACTCGCGTCCTATCCTGAGGCACCGGTCCGGGTTGTCGAGCACGAACATCGCAAAGTCCGTGTCGTACGTGTCGATGTCCGAATAACGGACCTCTAGGCTCCTCATGTCGGGGTACGCTGCGGCGATGCCCGTTATGGAAATGCGATACTGTTCAAAGGTCCCCAGGATCTCGTCCCAGGCCGTCTGGATGTCTCCGTCCTGATAGTTAACCATCGAGCATGCCTCCGTTGAGTCCGGAGCGGCACTCCTCGTCCGCCCACCATATCCATCCGCCCTGCTCCGTAGAAACCTTTCCCTTCAGCAGGCCCTGCTTTCTGAGCTTTGTGAATGTCTTTGCCAGATCGTCCGGGCATTTATCATCGAAAAAACCTTCGAGCCGCCTGTTCGCCTCCGGAGTTGTGACCGTGTCATCTCCCAGGGCCATCCAAATCTGCAGCACTAGTTCTTTCTTCACTTTCTTGTGATAGCCTAATTCATACTAAATAAGTTGTGAACCGCTTGCTTCGCCACAAAAAATGTTGAAACAGACACTGTTCAGGCAGATACGAGCTTCTTCAGTTTCTGGGGTTCGTCCATGTTTTCCTTCACCCAGTCACGTATCCTGTAGGCCATTCTTAGGTAATCTTCGGCAAGTTCCTTGTCGTCTGTTGCGGTGAAGTCTTCGGTCGATCCCATGTCGACCAGGATCTGCTTTCCTTTCCAGACGGTCTTATGTGCGTATTCCTCAAAGACCTGGGCCTGTGTGTATATGACGAAATCGTAACCATGGTCGGCCGGAAGGTATTCGCTGTCGAATCCTTTGGACCTCTGGTGCCTGATATCCTCGGACTCTGTGTACATGGTGATGATCATGTCGCAGTCCATCACATCCGGCTCGGGGCCCGCGCTGAACGCCTGATACATACCGGGATACTGTTTGTTGGTATAGTACTCGGCCAGCTGAGACTGGAGATCGTTCTTCCGGTCCACAAAAAGGACCGAGACCTTGTTCCTGTCCCTCTCCGGCCTGCTCTCTTTGGCCATCTTTCTCTCTGACATGCAATCCGGGTTATTACTTTCGGGACATATACCTTTTGGGAAGTATGTTTAAACCTTCTGGAGGATAGAGGGTCGCCACAGTGATGAACGTTTTCGAGCTGTTTTTGATGATAGACGGGCGAGCTGAGTGGCACCTTCTCAATAAGTGTAAATAAGCCCCTGCAGATGGAAGTTTATGTGTGCAGTACTCCAGGTCGCGCTCGACATCATGCAGGTCGGACGCAGCGTCCCCATCGCCAAAGAGGCGATCGAGGGAGGTGCTGATTGGATTGAAGCGGGAACGCCGCTGATAAAAAGCGGTGGAGCGGAAGCGATACGCGTCCTCAGGAGAGAGTTTCCCGACAGGAAGATAGTCGCCGACACGAAAACGATGGACGTGGGCGCGTTCGAGGTGGAGATCGCAGCCAAGGCCGGTGCAGACATAATAACGGTGCTGGGTCTTGCGGACGACTCGACCATTTCCGAGGCCGTTTCTGCCGGAAGGAAATACGGCGCAGAGATAATGGTCGACATGATCAACGTAGTCGACAAATTGAAAAGGTCCAAAGAGGTCGCCAAGCTGGGCGTCGCATACATATGCCTTCACATGGGCATAGATGCACAGATGAAGGGAGAGGCTCCGCCCAAGGACCTCCTCCGGGAAATAGTCGATGCGACCGCCGTGCCCATCGCCGTCGCCGGTGGGATAACTGCTGAGAACGCAGGGGAATACGTGGATGCGGGCGCCTCCATAATCATTGTCGGCGGAGGCATCCTGAAGGCTGCCGACATCCGTGCTGCCGCCGCAGCCATAAAGTCTTCGATGGCGGGCTCCAAGGTAAACACCGAGCTTGCAAAAAAATACACGGAGGACAATCTGTTCGAGGCGTTCTCGAGGGTTTCCACCTGCAATATTTCTGACGCTCATCACAAAAAAGGAGTGATACTGGGGCTCACTCCCTACATAAAGGACGGGAGCCGCATGGTCGGCCGCGCACTTACGGTTCAGACGACGAACGGCGACTGGGCGAAACCCGTGGAGGCTATCGACAGGGCGAAGCGGGGCGACATCATCGTCATAGACGTGGGCGGTGGCTGGATGGCCGTATGGGGAGAGCTTGCCGCCACCTCTGCAATGGTGGCCGGATGCGCGGGCGTCGTGATAGACGGTAGCATACGCGACATCGACGATATACGCAAAATGGAGTTCCCGGCCTTTGCCAGAATGGCCGTTCCGTGTGCCGGGGAGCCGAAAGGGTACGGAGGGATCGGCATCGAGATAACCGTCGGCGGGCAGAGGGTCCGCACGGGAGACTGGATCATAGGGGACGAGAGCGGACTGATAGTCGTCCCAAAAGAAGAGGCCGTCGAGGTGGCCAACCGCGCGCTGGACGTGCACGAGCACGAGGACCGCACCCGTGAGGAGATCAGAAGAGGCTCGACCCTCTCCAAGGTGAACGAGATCTCCAAATGGGAGCCCGTAAAGTAATTCACCTGTGGAAGAACGGATCGGATGTACCGTCTGCACTGTTGTCGTAGATCAACGGGCGGCTGTAGTCGCCGTACTTCTCAGCCAGCTTCATCAGGCGTTCGACCCTATCCTTTGTCGAGGGGTGGGTGCTGAATATCCTCTCCGTAAACGACCTCCTGGTTCCGGAGGGGTTCGATATCCAGACCGACGAATATGCGGGGTTGTGATAATCGTTGGCAGGGCTGTCGCATCCCTTCTCTATGCGCATCAAGGCATTGGCTAGGGCCGTGGGGTTACCTGTGATCTCGGCCGCGGATTCGTCAGCCAGGTACTCCCTCTTTCTGGAAATGCTCAGCTGAAGGATCAGGGCGGCGATAGGGAGCGTGATATACATCACAAGTCCGACAAGCAGCATTGCGCCCCCGTTCTTGTTGTTGCCCGAGCCTGCCAAAGCGAAGTATATGCCGAAACGCCCGACGAACGCGATTACCGCCGACACGGCGGAGGCTACCGACATGACGAGTATGTCGCGGTTCTTCACGTGGGACATCTCATGCGCGATGACCCCCTCGAGCTCATCGTCAGGAAGCGCGTTGAGCAGCCCTCTCGTGGCTACGACCGCGGCGTCCTTGGGGCTGCGGCCTGTGGCGAACGCGTTGGGCATGTATTCCTCTGTGACGCCTACCTCGGGCATCGGGACCCCCGCCTTATCGGCAACGGACCTGACTATGCGGTAGAGCCTGGGCTCCTCATGCTCGGTCACGATCCTCGCGTTGTTGGATCTGAGGGCCCTTTTTTTGGAGAATATTGCCGAAAAGGAAAGGATCAGCACCGCCACTGCGATAAGCGCTATGAGCCCCATGAGCGGACTGCCGAACAACCATCCTACTATCCATCCTACTGCCGCGAAGATAGACGTCATAAATGCAAACGTCAGTGCGGTCCTGAAATGCCATGCAGCCTTCAAATTAACACCCTCATCATATTAGTCCGAGCTCATATTCCAATTTATCGCCTACATTGTATTCCTTTACACCGTAAAGCGATAGTTTTTCCCTGATGCGCAATGCGCCTTTAGGACCGGTGCAATGATTGAGATATAACTCCTGGCACTCTGTGTCGCGCAGCTTCTCCGCCGTCGCATATGCGATTTCCTTGGGAGCCTTCTCGAGATGCAGCCCGCCGATGAGCGCCCTGGGATAATCGCCGAATTTTTCACGGACCGTCTCAAGTACGGAATCGATCCCGCAGTGGCAGCATCCGCTTATCAGTATGGGGCGGTTACCGCCTGCGAGGACCATGAACGTCTCGGACGTCCCGTCCGCCTCGGTCGGAGGGGTCAGGAACAGATGTTTGCTTATCTGCGTCCATCCCGTTACATCCTTCCTCTCGGCCTTGGACTCCGTTCTTTTTGTGAATGATATGCCGTCCTTCGACAGCGGACCCCTGCCGCCCCATGCCTCGGTCGGCGCGTAGATGGGTACCGGCCCGCTTCTGGCGTCGAGGAGCGCGCTTATCGCCCTCGCATGGTCTGCGTGGCCATGGGACACGACGACCCTGGATATCGAATCGGCCCCTATCCCGAGGTGCTCCATGTTGTGGATCAGATATCTCCCGCGGAGCCCGGTTCCGAACAGCGTGCGCTCGCCGTCGACATCGATCATAACCGAAAAGCCCTTGGCGCCGATGTACGGCGTGTTGGGTTGCGAACCTTCATTGTATATGCATAGCACGCTCGCCTTCATGTCCCCGTAATTAACATTGCGTTGAAAAAGGTTTCAGCGACGGAACATGCGATTCGGTATGTCCTCGCATACCCTGCGGACGTTCTCTTCGGTCATCCCGCCATTAGCCAGCATCGCCTTGATGCGTTTAGGCACAGTATTTACGGACATGCGCGCCCCAGGCTTCTCGGGGTCGTCGTAATAATCGGTCTCCACCATGAAACGGTCCGATCCTTTGGAGAGCGCTTCGCGTATGTTTTCCCTCGATGCGGGAATCGACGGCATCACTCCGAATGTCTCGTCGTCCGTTACGAACGGAGGGGACGAATGCTTTATGACCATCCCGGGATCCAGGCCGGCCTTCCTGGCTATATCCGAGAGCGAGCGGTTCGTTCCGATCGTGCCGGCCTCGCTGTGTATTATTACCGGGCAACTGTTCTCTTTCGCAATCCCCATCCCGGCCTGCAGCACCGTGTTGGACGCATCCCATATCTCTTCCGAGACGGAAAAGTGGGGCCTTCCTATCTCGCCTATGGCCTGTGCTTTTCCTTCCGCCACAGCGCGGCCTGCGATCTCCATGCCTTCTATCATGGCCTCGGTCGCCGTCCTTATCCCGTATTTATCCGCCAATCCGAGCAGAATTATAGGATATGGTCCCACGGCCGTGTTGATCTGGAGACCGGTAGCATCCCTGGCCATCGACGCCATCCTGTATGTTATTTCGAACGATTCGGCGAAGTCTTTTCCATTTTCGATCTGCACCTCTGCATATGGGAGGGTGATCAGCGTCAGTCCCGTACCGCCCGCCGTTTCGAATTCGCGGATCGCCTCCACATTTCGTCCCGAGGGGCTCATATGTATGTGATTATCATAGATTGGGACCTTTTCGGCCATATTTGCAGAGCTACGGACAAATAATTATACGTTCCCCGTGCTAGCAGAGGATATGGACAGGGACTCCCGGTTCCTCCTGAAGTGTTTCAGGAAGTACTACAAGGAAAACACGCCGATGTTGCCCGACCGTTTCACACGCAGGGAGTTCGGCTTCATGTTCTTCGACAGGAACATGATGCAGAGGCACATGGGGTTCGTCAACGCTGAAGACCTGCGCAGGTTTATGGCGTCCAACGTCCCGGCCCATAGCTACTATTCCACCGCTTACTACAGGAAGCCGTCCGCACCCACCATGGAAGAGAAGGAGTGGCTAGGCGCCGAGCTGATCTTCGATCTGGACGCCGACCATCTTGTCGGAGCGGAGAACATGACGTATCCGACCATGATGCGCCAGATCAGAAGCGAGATGATCGGCCTGTGCGACTCTTTCCTCATGGGCGACCTGGGTTTTGACGAAAAGGACGTCCATCTTACGTTTTCCGGAGGAAGAGGATATCATGCCCACGTCATGATGCCCGATGTTCTGACCCTTGGCTCCCATGAGCGCAGGGAGGTCGTAGATTATGTCCTGGGTTCGGGACTGGATATAGATTGGGTTTTTCCATATAATCAGGTCGCCACTTCCCGCATGGCCGTTAACGGCGGCGTCAGGACGAACGTTGCGAGGGACCGCCTTGTCCCATCAGAGAATTCCGGAGGATGGAAGAAGAGGATGAGGAACGGCCTGATGGACGTTGTCAACGACTTCTGCGACCTTGACGCCAAGACTTTGCGTTCGAACTATCCTTCGATTAAGAAGAGCCAGTACAGCACCGTGGAGAAGGTTCAGGAGGATGTGCTGCGCTCAAGGAAGGTCATCTTTGACAAAAACACCATGGCCACCATGGGAAAGACCTCGCAGGAGATGTTGGTAAAGATAATGGACCAGGACATGAGGCCGCGCCTCAGCGGAGAGGTCGACGCTCCGGTCACCTCGGACGTGAAGAGGCTGATACGCCTTCCGGGCTCCATACACGGAAAGGGCGGACTGAGGGTCACCCCGCTGACACGCGAAGAGCTTACGGACTTCGAACCCCTCGACCTGGCCGTCCCGGACGAATATTCCGATGATCCTGTGGACATCACCGTCAAAAAACCGGTGGACCTGACGATCAAGGGGGAACGCTTTTCGCTTGAAGGGGAGACCGAGGTGCCCGAGTTCGCCGCTGTTTTCCTGATCGGAAGAAGGTTCGCCCAGTTCGGGAAGGTTTCCGAACTTCCGGATGTTTTATTCTGATCCGAAACAGCAGCATCTGCGGACCCGTATGACTTCGAATCCGTTCGATGTCAGCCAATCTTCGGTCTCCTGGGACATGTTGGCTATTTTTCTTACTCCCAGTTCGATGCATTTCCTCTCCAGGTTCCTCATCCTGCGGTCCCGCATGCATCCCAGGGTGACAGACAACCCCATGTCCAATAACGTTTCCGCGGCATCGGTCACTTCTTTTTCCGAAACATGATGATTTTCGAATGGCGTTTCCCTGGTCGGCACCAGTGCCAGCAATATGACCTGAGTTATGCCTCTGTTTATTGCCAACTCGGCGCTTTTTATAAGGTCGCGATCGCCGAAACCGGATGTGAGGTGCGGAACCGGGGTTCCGCCCGCAAGCAATATCGCATCTATTGTACGTTCATACACTTCGGGACCTGGCAGATTGAATACGTTTGCGATCAATTCCGGGTCCTGATGCAAATCCACGGAGAACCTGGACACGCCGGAGGATACCAGAAGCTCCGCATCTTCACGACCGATGATGCCCGGGTGTACGTTAACCATAAGACCCAGGTCCGATATATTCCTGATCGTCGAAGCGAAAGGCGCAAGAGGCACCCGGCCGTCCCGGAGGCTTCCTCCGCTTACGAGGATGCCTTCGCCTCCCCTCGCCCTGACTTCGTTAGCAATTTCCAAAAGTCTTCCGGGATCGCCGGCGGGAATCATTCCGCATAGATGTCTGCCCATGCAGTGAGCGCACATAAGCTCGCATCCGACCCCCGTTACGGAGACGGCGGGGAAGCTGGTACCGGGTGAAAAATTAGCAACAACGCCGTCGGGGTTGCCCATGCGCACCACCAAAGCTTTATTAGTTAAATATAGTTCCCGAACCTGGTAATTAAAATGAAGGCATTCCTTATCAAGGGCACGCACGCCGACAAGAGACAGGGAAAACAGATTTTCTCCGTCGAGATGGCCGCAGAAGACGAGGTAGCTGTGAGGGAAAAAGCCCTCTCCACCCTCGGAAGCCAGCACAGGCTCAAAAGATGGCAGATCGATATCTCCGAAATATCCGAGCTATCGGCCGACAAAGTAACAGACCACGTTGTGAAATACCAGATCGGTGAGTGAGATGGAAGAAAAGGACCTACGTCAGGCTCTGCAGGTCCTCGAATCCTACAAAGGACAGATGGAGACCCTGAGCCGCCAGATCAACATCCTCCAGGTTTCCCTCGAGGAGTCGGTCCGGGCCCGCGAGACCCTGAAGGCCTTCGCGAGCGCAAAAGAAGGGGATGACGTACTGGTTCCTATCGGAGCCTCCGTTTTCGTCGCCGCCAAAGTGACCGGGAGCAGGAAGGCCGTCGTCGGTATCGGAAACAGGATATCTGTCGACAAAGACCTGGCCGAGGCCACCGAATACATGGGTTCCGGGGTCGTCGAGATCCAGGAAGCGCTCAAAAAGGCCAGCAACGCATTTTCAGAGATGCAGTCTGCAGCCAACAACCTGGCCGACGCCATAAACGCAGAGTACGAGGCCAGGCAACAGGCCTGAGCACATCATATGTTTGATTCCCTCAAAGGCAAGCTCAAGGGGCTTTTTAAGAAAACGCCCGAGAAGCTGGAGGAAACTGTATACGAGGATACTCCCGCACCCCTGGCGCAGGAGAACGTTCCCGATAATTCCGAGGCCGTGATCGAACCCGTCCGGGTACCGGAAACGGAAACCCTTGTAAAAGACGATCCGCTGAAAATGTCCCGTCGCGACAGGGTCAAAGCAGAAAAGGAACAGCGGAAGACGGCAACCGCGCCCGTGGGGGACTCCGGTAAGAAGATCAGGGACAGGGAGCTTGATTCCGTACTCGATGAACTTGAGGTTATCCTGTTCGAGGCGGACGTGGCCTTCTCCGTCGCCGAGGAAATAAAAGAGGGCGTCCGCGATAACCTGACCGGTAAGAAATACAGTCGCCAGTACAGCCTTGACGAGGTCGTTGAGATGGCCGTACGGGATGCCGTGCACGACGTCCTTAAAGTCAACGAATTCGACTTCGACGCGTGGGTACATGACATACCGAAGCCGGCGGTCATAATGTTCGTCGGGATAAACGGGACCGGAAAGACCACCGCGATAGCCAAGGTCGCAAACCGTCTTCAGAAGAACGAAATGACGGTCGTGCTCGCGGCCTGCGATACATTCAGGGCCGGAGCAATAGAGCAGCTCACCATCCATGCCGACCGTCTCAACACCAAGATCGTCAAACACGCCCAGGACGCAGACCCGGCGGCGGTGGCATACGACGCCATAGAGCATGCCAGGTCCAAGAGGAGGGACGTTGTGTTGATAGATACCGCCGGGAGAATGCAGACCAACAGCAACCTCATCGAGGAGATGAAGAAAGTTGCCAGGATCGCGAAGCCGGACCTCAAGGTGTTCGTCGGCGACTCGCTTGCCGGCAACGATGCCATAGAACAGGCAAAGGTTTTCGATGCCGCCATCGGAATAGACACTATAATTCTAACAAAGATAGACACGGACGCCAAAGGCGGTGCGGCCCTGTCCATTGCACATACCATCGGAAAGCCTATTGCATTCGTTTGCGACGGCCAGGAATACGAAGATATCCAGAAGTTCAGCGCCGAATGGATGCTGAAACGTCTCTTCGATTAAAAGCACAGTTTATAGAACAGCGTCGCGAAGACCTTTGCGTCCGTAATTATGTTCTCTATCTCGACGTATTCGTTCGGAGTGTGCAGAGTTCCGCCTCCGGTCTCCCATACATACGCGTTATATCCCTTGACGCGGAAGAAATTGGCGCAGGTCGCGCCTCCGACACCTACCGGAGTGGGCTCGCGCCCGGTGACGTGTTTTACGGAATCGCGAAGTGCCAGATATGCCGGGTCTTCCGTCGAGGACTGTTTTCCCGACTGGTGGCGCTGTGTCTCCCTGATCGTTATGTCTGTACCGTACTTTTCCGATATGCATGATGCTATGCGTCTTGCTGTTATGACTACATCGTCAAGATCGTATTCGGGAAGAAGACGTATGTCCATCGAAAATTCATGATATCCTGGCACCGTGTTGACGTTCTCCACCGTGGCTATGCTGCGGGTGGGTTCGAAAGTGGATTTGCTGGGAATGAACATAGGGTTCGATTCCGGAAACTCCTTACCGAACGCCTTGTCCAGTTCGACGATGAGATGGGACGATGCCCTTAGAGCGTTGGCTCCTTTGTCAGGAGTGGACCCGTGCGTGGATTTTCCGGTGATCTCGAAATTCAGCCATATCAGGTTTTTCTCGGCGACCTCTATGTGCATCCCTCCGGGGCTCCCCCAGTCCGGGACTATGAACACATCTTTCTCGGAAAAGCACCCGTTATCGAGGAGATATGCGATACCCATCGCGCTGGTTATCTCCTCGTCTGCGACGTATGCTATACCGATCGACCTTTTGGTCAGTTTATTCTTATCCAAAAATTTGGATGCGAACATCGAAGATATCACGGCCTGCCCGTTGTCCTCTGTGCCGCGGCCATATATCCTGCCGTTTTCAATACGCGGTTCGAAGGGCGGGCTGTCCCAATCGTCCAGATCTCCAACGGGGACTGTGTCCATATGGGCGACGATCCAAACGGTGCCCTCCTCCGGTCCGTTCTTCTTAGCAAGAATGTTCGGCCTCATGACGGAAGGGTCCGTATCGTCCGGCACATCTATCCTTACGATGCTGTCATATCCTTCAAGTCTGGAAATAAGGTGGTCTGCGCGTTCTCCCTCTCCGCTTCCGCCGTTGACGGGGGCGAGCGCGGGAATCCTTATCATATCGACCATCTCTCTCACGATGTCGGCACGTGACTCCCCGATCTTCCCGAGAACGGTTTCCAGTTCCATGATACTCGATTGTCCGTAATGTTGATATTACTTTTTATCGGACGAAAACCGATAGTAAAAAAGTTAAGAGGTTTGTGATGATTCCGCGATCATTCGCGTTTTACGATCATTGTGACCGCGTTGCCGCCGCCCAGACAGAGCGTTCCCAGACCGACGCTCTTGTTTCTGTCCTCCAGTGCGTGGAGCAGGGTCGTCATAACCCTTGCGCCCGAGCATCCGATGGGGTGTCCGAGTGCTATCGCTCCTCCGTTCACGTTGAATATCTCGTCAGGTACGTTGAGCTCCTTCTTGACGGCGCAGGACGCGGTGGCGAAGGCCTCGTTGTGCTCGAAGAGGTCTATGTCGTCGATAGTCATCCCGGCCATTTTGAGAACGTGCCTGGTGGTCGGTATGGGCGCCTCCATGATGAGTTCGGGCTTAACTCCGCGCTCCCCGTAGGCCACGATGGATCCTATAGGCCTTATTCCGTGCTCCTCTGCCCATTTCCTTGAAGATACCACCATCGCCGATGCTCCATCGCTCAGCTGGGACGAGTTTCCGGCAGTTACCACGCCGTCCTTCTTGAATGCGGGTTTCAGCTTTCCGAGGGACTCCATGGTAGTATCGGCCCTGATCCCTTCGTCCTCTTTTACGATTGTGTCTTCTTTCCTTCCTTTGACCGTGACGGGTACGATCTCTCTGTCGAACCTACCTTTAGCCTGTGCCTCGGCGGCCTTGCAGTTGCTCTGGTACGCCATGATATCGGCATCCTCCCTGGTCACGTTGAAGCGTTCGGCGACGATCTCTCCGGTGTTTCCCATATGCTGGTCGTTGAATACGTCCCAGAGTCCGTCGTACACCATGGAATCGACGGCTGGCTGGTCGCCCATCTTGAATCCCCATCTTGCTCCTCTGAGCAGGTACGGGGAGGAGCTCATGTTTTCCATCCCGCCGACCGCCAGCACTTCGTATTGCCCTGCTTTTATCGCATCGGCGGCAAGCATCGCGGACTTCATACCGGACCCGCATACTGCATTCACGGTGAACGAACCGATTTCGACCGGGAGGCCGGCGGTAATGGCCGCCTGCCTTGCGGGGTTCTGTCCCTGACCGGCCGAGAGCACTGTTCCCATTATGCATTCCTGAACGTCGTTCGGTGAAATACCTGCTCTGGACACTGCCTCTTTAATGGCAATGGCTCCGAGGTCCTTGGCCTTGACGTCCATCAGTGATTTTCCGTATTTTCCTATAGGGGTCCTTGTTGCGCTTAGTATAACTGCCTCTTGCATTTTAGTGGCCTCCGGTGTTGGTTCGTAGTGTCGATTTTCGCTATATAATATTGTCGGTGATTAGCTACGGCTATTGACGAACTCAACGGGCTGTTCCTCGCCCATCCTCTTGAGGGGTTTGGAAAGGTGCCTGCGTGCCGACGTGGGCGGTTCATACCATCCCGGGACGATCCATCTGATGTTCTCCCTTGTCAACGGTTCTTTGGAGTCGGTCCCGCACCTGCGGCAACGATATCCTTTCCCTTTTCCGATGGACTCCATGGTCCTCCCGCAGGTCGCGCAGAACGGATTGGATACTTTCTCGAACTCTCTGACCGTCCGAATGACCTTCATTTTCTCAACATTGATGGTCCTCGGTTCGGTCCGGAGTTCTCCCATCACACCTATGCGGTCGCCGGGAACCAACCATTCGAACGCCGATCTGAACTCTTTGGAGGGTTCGTATGCGGTACATTCTATGGTCCCGTACATCGTTTCGAGTCCTATGACCACGTGTCCTCCGGGAAGGTGGCGCCTCGAAAGGACGGTTCCTTCGATGTAATACGCACTCATCTGTTCCAAGACCTTTGGGCGGAAGATGATGTGGTCGTCGGTGCCTTGGTTTGTCAAAAATATAAAACTGCGTTCCAAGGGTTCCGTACGAATCAGGCGGGATGCGGGGGGAAGATCTTCGACCGAATCTCCGCGAAGGCCGTACATTACCGGGCACGGTGTCCCGGGAACCATTGCCACCTTCTGGAACCTCTCTTCCCAGCTGTTGAACGTCGATGGGAATGCACGGTCCATCTCGCCGATGGATCCTGTTTCAAGTATCCTGTCCGTACCCCATCTGTCCCTTGGACGATATGTTATGAGTTCATAGGTGCTGTCGCGGGGCCTCCATGACATTCCGCATGTGGAACCGATTATCCCCCGGCCATCGCCAAATCCGCAACGCAGCGCGCCGATCCGATCGAGCTCTTCCTCTATATCGCTTTTTTCCACGATTCTGCGGACTCCCTTCCAATAATAGGACGGTGACGGTTTTTTTTCTGAAACCACAATTCCTGAATCTGACGAATAGTGACGGTTTTTTTTCAGTATTGGTATTATTTTTTGCAAAAGATCGTCCGCGTCCGGCTCCTTCCGAAGCTGTCTTTCGAAACAGAAAATATCGCGTCCGGAAATTTCACCTATTTTTATTTTTCTTCCGGCCCCGCGGCCGAACCTAAGCGATAGGGACCCGTTACCCCTTGTTTTCCAGGGTACTGCAGGATTGAGGCGCACCAACCTGGGATAGCCTATAAGGTCCAATTCTTCAACTTCCTTCATGATCTCTGTGGCCAGAAACGTAGTGCACAGGCCCTGATTCGAGTCCGTGTCGTCGAATGAAACGTACACGCTTCAACCCAACGCGTTCAATTATTTTATTGATGTTCCGCTAGTACCATCTTTTTGATAAACGTCAAGCTCCCATCATCGGAAAAATTTCCCGATACCATATACAAACCGAGTTCTATCGGTCTTACAGAGTAAAAACATCTGAACTTCGAGCCGTCCGAGGTTTCGAGCATAAAAACAAAGCCGTTTTCGGTTTCTTTAATATCAAAAACGATGCAAACGACGTCGTCGTTTTTGTTTTCCCGTTCTGAATTTGTATTCAAAACAGACCATGCCAAAACAAGTGCAAGCAATAAAGATACGGATATGATGAAATATTTGTCCTTCAGAATGCCTGGCATGAACCATAGAAATCGATTTACGATATCAGTGGTACAATTACAGTTAACCTGAGTACCCCCACCCCTTCATTTCCACTGCAACCTGTAGAAAGAAGGTTGGTTGAATAAAATATAAAAAAAATCAGGATAAAATTGCAATCAAATACAGAATTCCTATGAATAGAGAAATTCCGAGAACACATGTACCGATTACGATTATTGCTTTATGTTTCATGATATTCATTCCTGTTTGATTATCATGGAAATACAATTTAATTATAAAATGAGTGCATAGGATGAATAGTAAAAATAATGTTTATCGGTTTTGAAAAACATTATATGCTAGCTGTTAATACATAGGAAAGTGCGGTGTTTCCTTTGAATGACGGAGAATCTATATTCAAACATTATATGGATAAAAGAAACCCGCTTGTAAGGAACAAAAGGATCCTTCAATCATCATATATTCCCGAGCAGCTACCTCATAGAGAAGCACAGATAAAAGAGATCGTCGAGATAGTTGCACCTTCTTTGGTAAAAGATAAGCCCTCGAATATTTTGATCATAGGAAAAACCGGAACAGGAAAAACCGCTGTTGTAAAATATATCGGAAAAGAATTAAAAAAAGCCGATGAAAACGAAGAAAATTGTTCTTTCATTTACATAAATTGTGAAGTCGTCGATACTCCTTATGGAATTCTGTATAATATCGGAAATCAGATAATAAGGGATGAAACGAAAAGCATTCCATTCACCGGATGGAGTCTGGACAGAGTATTCAGTGAACTGACAAAATATGTAGATAAAGAAAATAAAATCTATATTATTGTCTTAGATGAAATCGACAGATCCTTCCAAAAGAATGGAGACGACATCTTTTATTTTTTAACGACGATAAATGAAGTTTTGGAAAAGTCCAAAGTATCCATAATAGGAATAAGCAATAATCCTAAATTTACTGAATTTCTAGATCCAAAAATCAAAAGCAGATTGGGTGAAGAAAAAATTATTTTTCCTCCGTATAATACACTCCAATTGGAAGATATCCTTAAAGACAGATCGAAGGATGCTTTTGAACCCGGAATTCTTTCAGAAGGTGTAGTTTCTTATTGTGCCGCTCTTGCCGCTCAAGATATGGGTGATGCAAGAAGAGCTCTCGATCTTTTAAGAATAGCTTCGGATATCGCAGAAAGAAATAATGATAATGTTATTACCGAAGCACATGTAAAATATGCAAAAAACAAAATCGAACTCGATGCTGTTTCCGAAGTAGTAAGAACGTTGACACCACAATCAAAAACAGTGTTGATGAGTATAGTAATAAACACAGAAAATGACAATCCCACAATGAATACGGGAGACGTTTTCACAACATACAAACACATTTCTGAAATAATCGAATCTTCGATCCTTACACAGAGAAGAGTTGCAGGTCTGATATCCGAATTGGATATGATGGGTATAATCCATGCACGGGTAAAATCGTTCGGACGTGCCGGAAGAACAAGAGAGATTGAATTAGGAAGCAAAGAGATCATAGATCTGATCAAATCAGATGTTCTTTTTAAGAAATTAAAAAATTACAAGAACGTAAAACAAACCACACTCATATGATTTTTTCACTTCCAGTGGAAATGAAGGGGTGGGGGTTTTTTAATGGATTATAATCTTTTTCCTCTTTTTTCTAGAATTATTCCCATGTAAATAATATAGAACGAAGAAAATATCAGCAATATGGTAAGTGTAAATATTGCAAGGTCCGGAATACTGTTCGGAGCATAATTATCCACTGCAACTCCTTTTCCTTCCAAGATAAGTTTTATGCTTCCGATCCACGGTATTTCCAATACGGGTACCGACACGATCATACTGTACGTCACAAGCTCTGATATTATAAACTCGGAATTAGAGGACCGACTTTGATCGACAATCGAATTGTTATCGCCCATCGTCACATACCCAGACACTCCTGTTTCTGTTTCACTTAATATAAATTCGATATCGATATCCACATCGATACCGCGATATCCGACATCATACAGGGTTATGTCTTCCCTCAGCATCTCCGGGTCCAGTTCCGTGTCAGGGAAGTCCGTGCTGCCCCATGAATCATATGTATCAAGATTTGGAATGCTGGCATATTTTCCAGAAGAGTCCTCTTTTACTTCTATGATCAGAAGCGCGCGATGTATTACGCTGGAATCGTTATTTGTTTTGTATATAATGACGCTGCCATAATCTCCGAAGGTCATGAAACCAGTTTCCAGGCCCTGAAGATATGTCTGTATTTCTACTCTGGATCGGTCTCTTACAAAAACCAAATCGCCCGTATCTATAACTCCGATGTCCGAACGATCATCGTCATGCTGCATACTTTGTGAAGTTATAACGGAAAAATGGGGGTCGTGTCCGGAATAAAAATGCGTGCCGGCATACGAACACATGAAGAACAAAAAAATGACCGCGACCGCAATCATTGTGTTTCTGTCCTCTCGGCTCATATATATGTAACACAACTGAGTTATTTTAAGACTCTCAATCGATAAATAGGAAAATACCCATAAGGCGTGTGATGGAAAGGCCCTCTAACGACGAGTACTTTATGAGCATGGCCAAGCTTGTGGCCACCAGGTCCACATGCATACGCAGACAGGTCGGAGCCGTTGTAGTCAAAGAAAAAAGGGTATTGTCCACAGGTTACAACGGAGCTCCAAAGGGGTCCAGGCATTGCGAAGAGCTTGGATGCATCCGCGAGATACTCGACGTGCCCTCCGGGACCAGGCATGAGCTTTGCAGGGGCGTGCATGCGGAGCAGAATGCGGTGGTTCAGGCGGCATATTTCGGTGTCAGCGTAAAAGATGCTTCGATATACACGACCACTTACCCCTGCTCGATGTGCGCCAAAATAATAATCAATGCAGGGATAACCGAAATAGTATACGGCGAGGGATATCCCGACAATCTGTCCAAGGATCTGTTAGAAGAATCGGGCCTGATCGTAAGAAAATACCCTGCGTGACCACGTTTTTATAATTATTATAGGGTATATAAACGGCTACAATTAATATTAAGTATATTCTTTGATATAACAGCCCAAAAGGTCGGGGAGTTTAATTTGAGCCGAACTGAAATACTTACGGAGATTAAGGACGCGGAGAAGGCCGCAGACGCAAAGGTCGAAAAGGCCCGCAGCGAAAGCAGGGAGGCATTATCCAAGGCCCGCAGGGATTCTGTGAAGAAGATTCAGGACGAGGAAGCTAAGATACGAAGCTCCACCGAGTCCAAGATCGCAGCAAAGAACAAGGAGCTTCAGGTCAAACGCGAAGAGCTCCTCAGAGAGGGCAGGGCCCAGGCCGACGCTCTCCAGAAAGTTTCTGAAGCTAAGATGAAGGAAGTCAAAGATTTTCTCAACAAAGAATTCGAGAGGACCCTAGATGTCACTTCCTGAGTCGATGAGTAGGATTGTAATAGCGGGTACCAAAGCCCACATGGACGAGGCCATCGAGGTCTTGTACGGTGCCGAAGCGGTACACCTGATCGATCACACAGTCGACGCGGACGAGGGCTTTTCCATCGGGTCGCCCCGTGAATACTCATCAAAAGCCTCCGAAAGGCTTCTGAAAGTGAGGTCCATGGAGAAGGAGCTAGGTATAAACAAACATACCAAAACTCCAAGCCGATCGGTGGAAGAGATAAAGAGCCAGATCAAATCTGCAAGCGTCGAATCAGCCGAGGACGAAATTATGAAGGTCCTCGACAGAAGGAATGATCTCAACCAGAGAATCGCCGCACTAAACACTAAGAAAAACAACCTTGAAATTTTACAGATGCTCCCGGTGGACCTTGAATTATACAATGGTTTCAAGAGCATCGTCGCCATCGTCGGCACTGTTGCCGACGACCCCTCCGAGGCCATCAAAGCGATGGACGCGGAGTTTTTCGTCGCCACCAGGAAGAAAGGCCCCACCGCGGTGGCCATCTTCGCAAGGAACAGCGACAGGGACAAGGCGATATCGTCGCTCTCCGCTTACGGATTCTCCGAAATCCAGGTGCCGACCGGGTCTTCCGGGACCCCGGCCGATGCACTCAAGGCCGTAGAGGCCGAGATCGCAGAGACGGAAGCGGGCATTGCAAAGGTCGAAGAGGACCTCGCAACCCTGAAGGAAAAGCATCAGGCGTTCCTCAGAGCATCGGACGAGGACCTGTCAATAACAGTCGAAAAGGGAGAGGTCCCCCTTAGGATCGCCACGAGCGAATACTCGTTCGTCATAGACGCGTGGGTGCCCACCAAGAGGGTGGAGCATGTCAAAGAGAAGCTCGAGAAGGACACCGACGGCAGAATGTACGTCGAGTTCCAGGAGACCCGCGGACGCAAGGACGCCGAGGTCGAAGCCGTAGAGAAACGCTTCAAGACGGCGCCCACAAAGATGAACAACGGGGAATACTCCACGGGCTACGAGTACGCCACGAAACTTGTGGACGTACCGAAGTACCAGGAGATCGATCCAACAATTCTTATCGCATTGTTCCTGCCCATGTTCTTCGGATTCATGGTAGGAGATGTCGGATACGCCATCCCGTTCATGGTGCTCGGAGCATACGGGCTTAAAGTTGCCAAGGGCAGAGACTGGCGCATCATCGCACGTGTACTGTTCTTCGGCGGAATATGGGCGTTCGTTTTCGGACTCCTGTTCTACGGGGAATGCCTCGGAATGCATTTCACCGGAACGTATTCGCCAACCGGCATAACCTGGGAACACATATTCGGTATGGAGGAGGGGGCGCTGGGCGCATTCTCGGCCGTACTGCCTGATTTCATCCACGCCGAGGGAGGACACATCATCAATCACGTGGGTGTCGGAAAACTTGTGGAGATCCCGCTTCTTCTGAAGCTCTCGGTCTACATAGGAATAGTGCACCTGATGATCGGGTACATATGTGCGTTCATAAACCTCAAAATGAGGCACGGCTTCAAGCATGCCTTCATGGAGCAGGGCGGATGGATACTGGCATTCATCGGTCTGGTAATGTTCTGTTACGCATTGGCGTCCGCGCTGATAGGTGATATGAGCACACTGATGACGGAATACATGATGCCCTTCGCCATAGGAATAGTGCTTTTGATAGTAGGATGCGCGATCAACATCAAGAGCCATGGCGGAATGAGCATCATGGAGCTGCCGGGAATAGTAGGCAACATACTCTCTTACACACGTTTGGCGGCCATCGGAATGTCCAAAGCGGGCATGGCGCTGGCCTTCAACTATATTGCGTTTATTATGATCTACGACTCGATGGGAGGCATACTGGGTCTTATACTCGGATTTGCCGTGTTCCTGATCGGTCACCTCATGATATTCTTCCTGGCGATCCTTTCGGCGGGACTGCACAGCCTAAGGCTGCAGTACGTCGAACTGATGGCCAAGTTCTTTGTCGGAGGCGGAAAGGAGTACGCTCCTCTCAAGATCACACGCAAGAAAACCCATTACGAACCCCTTAAAACAGAAAATAAAACCAAAACAGAGGTATAAAAATGGTATTGGAAGGAGACGTCGGATCTGGATTGATTGCAATCGGAGCAGGAATAGCAGTTGGATTGGCCGGACTTGGGTCCGGTATGGCCGAGAAAGACATAGGTGCCGCAGCAGTAGGTGCCATCACGGAAGACGCCAGCCTTTTCGGAAAGGCTATGATTTACATGGTTCTTCCTGAGACAATCGTCATCTTCGGACTGGTTATCGCTATCCTTGCTATCTTCGTGATGTGAAGCCAGAGGCTCATCTCATGGCATTGGAAAGCGTCACGAAGGAGATACAGGCGGAAGCGGACGCCAAGGTCAGGTCCATATCGGACTCGGCCAACGCGGAGATCGAAAAGATCAACGCAGAAGCGGACGCCCGTATCTCTGAAATGAAAACAAGCGAGGATAAGAAGCTCGAGAGCGAGATCGAGCGCCTTGGCCGCCAGGAAATCTCAAGCGCAGAGCTTGAGAGCAAGAATATCGTATTGGCCAAGAAGAGGGAGATTCTCGCCCGCACATTTGACGAAGCTCTCGCGGAGCTGGAGTCCTCCAGCAAGGCGGACAAGCTGGCACGCTACAAGGCACTCGTCAATGACGCTAAGGAGCTAATATCTGCGCCCATCGCGGTCATTTCCGACAAGGACAACTTCACAGCCGGGGAGCTCGGCGTGGAATCCGTGGAGAAGGACAGCGGCATCAGCGCAGGACTTATCCTCAGGAGCAAGGACGGAAGCATAGAGGTCGACCTGCAGTACAGAACGTTGCTTAGCGACATCTGGGACAGCAACCTGAAAACCCTATCGGATATCCTGTTCGGGTGAATACATGTTCAGGCGCAACACGAGACGTGGAAACTACGCATACACGGTAACCAGGGTCAAGGCGAAGAAGTCCCAGCTGATCAAGGAAGAGGAATACAACAAGATGTTGCTCATGGCCCTTCCTGAGATATCCCGTTACATGAGCGAGAGCGGATACCAGAAGGAAATGTCCGAGCTCGCAGGCAGGATGTCCGGCATAGACCTGGTGGAGTACGCGTCCTATCTGAACATGTCGAGGGTGTTCACAAGCATCCTCAAGGCATCGGAGGGGGAGCTGTACACCATGGTCTCGGCGTACCTGGAGAAATGGAACATCTGGAACGTTAAGATGATACTCCGCGGCAAATCGTTCGGACTGGACGAGAAGAGCATCAAGGAGGACCTCGTCCCCGCAGGAAGCCTAAAGGAGGCACACCTGGACAAGCTCCTGTCGCTCTCGACCGTGGAAGAGATATTGACCGAATACAGCAGGATGGATTCTGTGAACATCCCGTCGGACCTGATAGCGGCATATATGGGAACATCCGGAGGACTCGCAGTCATAGAGGACTACCTTGACAAATTCAAGTACGCGAGGCTTCTCCAGGCCATTGTGCCGGACAGCAGGCCCACGCTAATGTTCCAGGACTACGTCAGGCGTGAGATCGACCTTGTAAACTTCTCTACAATAATGAAGCTCAAGGCCGAAGGGATCTACGGCGAAGCGAACGTCATGGAATACATCATACCCGGCGGAAAGCAGATCGACAGAAGGACGGCCGCACAGCTGGCCAACATAGAGTCGGTATCTGCGGTCTCAAGCGAGATATCGCAGATGGACTTCTACGAGGCCGTGAAACCGTTGCTCGATGCCCCTGTTGTTTCGATAAGGGCGATAGAGAGCGCCCTTAAGAGATATGAGATGGAGCGCGCGAAGAAGTTCTCTCATATGAACCCGCTGTCCGTCGCTCCGGTGATAGACTACATGATACACAAGGAGACTGAAATCTCCAACATACTTGCTATCGCGAGAGGAATCCAGAGCGGGCTGGACACCGATGTTATCAAAGGGCTGCTGGTGATCTGATGGAAATAGCTGTTATCGGTAACGAGGAGTTCGTGCTCGGGTTCCGCCTTGCGGGGCTCAGGATGGTATTCGTCGCAAACGAAGTGAACTACCAGGAAAAGATGCTGGAAGCAATTGGCGATCCAAACGTGGGGATCCTGGCGGTTGACGCCAAGGACCTCGCATATCTGTCCCACAACGTCAGGAACAGGGTTTTGGATTCGATCCAGCCGGTCATTGTGCCGGTAGGGGGCGACGAAAGCGACCTCCGTGAGAAAGTAAAAAGAGTAATTGGCGTTGATTTATACAAAGCAGAGGATGAATGAATGACCGCTGAACAAGGTGTAATTTACAGGGTTGCCGGACCGGTCGTGACCGCCATCGGGATTTCGCCCAGGATGTACGACGTCGTGCATGTTGGCAACGAGAAGCTGATGGGAGAGGTCATTAAGATCGTAGGTGACAAGACAATCATCCAGGTTTACGAGGAGACGTCCGGTGTCAAACCCGGCGAACCGGTTACAAACACCGGTCTTCCTCTCGTCGTAGAGCTGGGACCAGGACTTCTGACCTCCGTTTATGACGGAATCCAGAGGCCCCTGCCGACCCTAAGGGATATGATGGGAGATTTCATCTTCCGCGGTGCCACCGCACCGGGGCTGAGCAGAGATCTCGAATGGGAGTTCGTTCCCACGGTGAAAGTCGGGGACGAAGTATCGGCCGGGCAGGTTCTCGGTACGGTTCAGGAAGGACCCATGATGCACAAGATCATGGTGCCTCCGGCCATTTCGAAAGGGAAAGTCGAGAAAATCACAGAGAAAGGGAAATACAACGTCGACAAGGTCATCGCCGTAGTCGACGGGCACAAACTCACGATGGTCCAGAAATGGCCGGTACGTGGGCCCCGCCCGGTCGCCGAGAAATACATGCCTGACGTGCCCCTCATTACAGGGCTCAGGGTCCTGGACACGATGTTCCCCCTCGCAAAGGGAGGAGCGGCCGCAATCCCCGGTGCGTTCGGTACCGGAAAGACGGTCACACAGCAGTCCCTGGCCAAATTCTCGGACGCCGAGATCGTGGTGTACATAGGATGCGGAGAGCGCGGGAACGAGATGACGGAAGTTCTTACAGAATTCCCCGAACTGACGGACCCCAAGACGGGAGAGTCGCTCATGAAGAGGACCGTCCTGATCGCCAACACGTCCAACATGCCTGTCGCCGCAAGGGAAGCATCCGTTTACACCGGAATGACCATTGCGGAGTACTTCAGGGACATGGGATACAACGTCGCTCTCATGGCCGACTCCACCTCGAGGTGGGCCGAGGCCATGCGTGAGATCTCGTCCAGATTGGAAGAGATGCCCGGAGAAGAGGGATACCCCGCTTACCTCGCGGGACGTCTGTCCGAGTTCTACGAGCGCGCATGCCGTGCAAAGGTCCTCAACGGAGAGGACGGGTCCATCACCGTTATCGGTGCGGTCTCTCCTCCCGGAGGAGACCTGTCCGAACCCGTTACACAGAACACCCTCCGTATCGTACGTGTGTTCTGGGCACTCGACACCAAGCTGAGGGAGAGGAGACACTTCCCCACCATCAACTGGCTTACCTCCTACACCATGTATGGAAAGGAGCTGTCCGGATGGTTCAAGAAGAACGTCGCAGAGGACTTCATCGATCTGAGGGCATGGGCAATGCAGGTCCTGCAGAAGGAATCCGAGCTTCAGGAAATAGTCCAGATGGTCGGTTCCGATTCACTGCCGGACGAGCAGAAGATGACCCTCGAGACTGCGAAAATGATACGCGAGATATTCCTCCAGCAGAACGCATACCACCCCGTGGACTGCTACTGCCCCATGGAGAGACAGTACGTCATGATGAAGCTCATCAGGAAATTCTCCGAGCTGGCCGAAAAAGCTATAGTCAACGGAATAGCCGTCGACAAGATAGCGTACCTCCCCGTAAGGCAGAGGTTCAACCAGGCCAAATACGAAGAGAAGATCGACGAAGAGCTGAAAGCGGTAGGAGCAGACATGGAAGAACAGTTCAAAGGACTGGGAGTGTGATACTATGGCAAAAGTAACCAAAGAGTACAAGACGGTCTCCCAGATCGCTGGACCCCTCATCTTCGTCAAGAAGACCGAGCCGGTCGGATACCAGGAGATGGTCTCTGTCAGGCTCTCGGACGGAAGCGTCAGGAGAGGGCAGGTCCTCGATACATCCGATGACCTGGTCGTCGTTCAGATATTCGAAGGCACCACCGGTATCGACAGGTCCGCATCGGTGCGGTTCCTCGGAGAGGCAATGAAGATGCCCGTCTCAAGGGACATGCTCGGAAGGGTATTGTCCGGAGCAGGAGAACCCATCGACGGCGGAGCGCCGATCGTTCCCGAGAAAGAGCTCGGAATAGAAGGAGCGGCCATCAACCCGTGGGCAAGGGACAGCCCGTCCGATTTCATCGAGACCGGGATATCCACCATCGACGGTATGAACACCCTGGTCAGGGGACAGAAGCTGCCGATATTCTCGGCATCCGGTCTGCCCCACAATGACATAGCCCTGCAGATCGCAAGGCAGGCGAAGGTCCGCGGCAAGAACGAAGAGTTCGCCGTGGTGTTCATCGCCATGGGCATAACCAACGAAGAAAAGCAGATGTTCATGAAGGAGTTCGAGAGGACCGGGGCGCTCAAGAGCGCAGTGGTCTTCCTGAACCTCGCCGACGACCCCGCAGTCGAGCGTATAGTCACGCCCCGTCTGGGACTCACCACCGCGGAGTACATGGCCTTCGAACTTGACATGCAGGTGCTTGTAATCATGACCGACGTCACCAACTACTGCGAGGCGCTGCGTCAGGTATCGGCGGCCAGGGAAGAAGTGCCCGGAAGGCGCGGATACCCCGGCTACATGTATACCGACCTGGCACAGCTGTACGAGCGCGCCGGGAGGATCAAGGACAAGAAAGGATCGATCACACAGATCCCGATCCTCTCGATGCCCGGTGACGATATCACCCACCCGATCCCCGACCTGTCCGGTTACATCACCGAGGGCCAGATCGTTCTTTCGAGGGAACTGCACCGCAACGGCATATACCCGCCGGTCAACGTTTCGTCTTCTCTCAGCCGTCTGATGAACTCAGGTGTCGGAAAGGGAAAGACCAGGGACGACCACAAGGCCGTTTCTGACCAGCTGTACGCCTCATATGCGGAAGGCAAGGACCTCAGAGGACTGGTTGCGATCGTAGGTAAGGACTCGTTGTCCGAGAAGGACAGGAAGTACCTGGAATTCGCAGACCTCTTCGAAGACCGTATCGTCCGTCAGGGACACGACGAGGACCGCTCTATCGAGAAGACCCTCGACATCGCCTGGGAAATACTGACCGAGCTCGACGTGGACCAGCTGAACAGGATAGACCGCAAGTACATCGAGAAGTACCTCCCGAAGAAGTGATCCGATGGCAGCCCACGAAATAACCCCGAACCGTTCGGTCCTCCTGGACCTGAAGAGGAGGATCAAGCTCACCAACGGCGGGCACAAGATCCTGAAGATGAAGAGGGACGGCCTCATCATCGAGTTCTTCGAGACCCTGGAGAAGGCACGCCAGATGCGCGCCGGGGTTTCGTCGGAATACGCGGCGGCCATCGGCAAGATCGCGATCGCGAGGGCGGTCGAGGGCGATATCTCCGTGAAAAGCGCGGCATACGCCCTCAAGACCGACCATCAGGTCACCGTCGGGAGCAAGAACATAATGGGAATGAAGGTCCCCAAAGTGGAGGCGACAGGATCCATGCACACCGACATAGCTCACAAGGGCTACGGTGTGATCTCCACGTCCGCCTACATAGAGGAGGCCTCCGTGGCTTTCGAGAAACTTCTGGACACCCTGATAAGGGCCGCAGAGGTCGAAACCACCATGAAGAAGCTCCTCGACGAGATCGAGAGGACCAAGAGAAGGGTCAACGCGCTCGAGTTCAAGATCATACCCGATCTGAAGGAAGCCGAGAGGTTCGTCAAGTTCAGTCTCGAAGAGATGGAACGCGAGAACACGACCCGCCTCAAACACCAGAAAAAGAAGAGCGAGGTAGCCGAGTGAGAAGTTTCGGGGAGGTATGGGACGAGATAAGGGAAGACCCGGTAAAGCTAAAGCGGGTCTTCACCGTGATCTGGGTTTCAGCCTACTCGATGCTCATGATCGGCTCCTTCATCATCATCTGGTTTTTGTCGAAGGTCTATCTTTTCTAAACCGTTTAAAGAACCAATTTTTTTCATCATGTCCGGGCTTATATTTTTGTGCACGTCTGGGACTTTTTATCGGCCGCCCTTTTTGAGGACATCTCCAGGCCGCCTATGCCAACGATAACCAACAATACGAACGACAGGCGCAACGGAGTGGCGGGTTCGCCGAACAAAATTATTCCTGCCATTACTGAACCCAGGGCGCCTATGCCTACCCATACGGCATAACCCACGCCGGTGGGGATCCCCCTTTTATAGGCCAGGTCCAGGAACCAGGTGCTGACAAAAAGGAAAGCTATGGTGATGACCGTCCAAGGGACCTTGCTGAATCCCTCTGAAATGAACATGGTGGTGGCCCAGACGGTCTCGAACATGCCACCTACAACAAGATATGTCCAGGCAATGGCGTTGCTCTTCATTCAAGCACCTCCGAAGTACTGGAGGCCCGTAATTCCCACTACAATCACAAAAACAAAGAATATCTGCAGGCGATCGATCTTTTCCTGATACAGTAGGTAACCCGCTATAAGGGTCCCGATGGCGCCTATACCGGTCCATATCGCGTACGCCGTGCCCATGTGCATGTCCAACATAGCCAGCGACAAAAAGAAGGGGCTTGCGATGATCAGTATCACGGCAGCGACCGCCCACTTCCTGTTCCTATAAGAATCCGACTTCTTAAGAGCAATGACCCAGCAAGGCTCGAGGAGCCCACCGATGATCAGCCATGCCGCGGTCAGCAATTCCATAGGATCAGTCCATGAAACTTCTCATATTTATTTCGCCCGTACCCAGATGCACAACGGGCATTATGGCAGGTTCGGGATTGAAGTTATGCATCTTCTGATACTCCGTCTGACTCTGCCAGGTGGAGGCGTTTATTATTTTGACGCCGTTGTATTCTCCTGCGCCGGCACCGTGGATATGTCCGGAAACGAACAGGTCGGGCAGCGTCTCCATGGCCAAATAGTCTTTTTTCTCAGGAGCGAGGGCGGTCCTTTGGCCGTAGATCGGCGCGAGGTGTCTGCGTTTGAGCATCTCCCTCATGACGCCCATTGGGTCGTTGTACGTGAGTTTCTGAACGCCGGCTATCCAGTCGTCGATGCTCTTGCCGTGGTAAGTCTGGATCGTCCGGCCCTCTATATTCAGGGTTACCGGGTTTCCTACCATCATTATGTTCGAATCGAAGGTCTTGGTGAACATCGTCCCCAATGCGGGCTGGGGTTCCGCCAGACGCACGGCGTCATGGTTCCCGGGGTGAACGACCATCTTGATATGGTCAGGTATATCTTTGAGGTATTCGGAGAGTTTCTCGTACTGCTCGTAGATGTCGTTTATCATAAGCTCCTCCTCCTGTCCGGGAAATATGCCTATGCCGTCAACAACGTCACCTGGGAAAACGATGTAGTCCAAGCCGGTCTTGTAGGAGTTCTCCTTAAGCCAAGACACCATGCGTTTCCAGCGGTCCTCCAAAAAGGTGTAGCTGCCAACGTGCACGTCGGAGAGAAACGCTACCGAAGATGTGGAATCGGAGATTTCCCAGCGGTTTGTCCTGGGCACATCGGGCCTGAAGATCTCGTCGGCTATCAGCAGGTCCCTGCGCCCGTTGGGCTTTCCCGCTATGCCGATCACTTCATCGTTGACGAACGTCTCGCCGGCCAACGGCGAATCCTTGGAAATGAAGACCTTGCAGTTGCTTTCGTTGTCCTCGATGGTCAGTATGGTGTGTCCGTTCTTGGTCACGCTTGCATCATAGACCATGCCTATCACGCGCACGTCACGGTCTAGGTTCATGGCCTTGGAGATCGAGATGTTCATTCCGAAATCCCTGCGCCTGGATATTATTCTGCTAAGGATGTCGTACCTGCTGCGGAAGTAGGTCGTGAAGTCCGATATGTCCCCCTCGCAGGTAGAGTTCCCCGTTACGTCGCTCCCGCTTAGGACTTCGATGTCCGTCTGTTTCTTATTGCGGGGAACGTCGGTTCCCGGGGATTTGAAAATCGGCGCATCGCCCGTCAGGCAGTCCTCCAGGTCAGAACGGCCGACAAAAATCTTGTCTGAACAAAGGGATGCAAGCGTGGTGTTTGTGAAAGCGACGGGGTCCGGGTTCGACATAATGTAATCGAGGGCATCGGGGCTGAGGAATATGCCTCTCTTCGCCGCCATGCCGAGCACATCTGTCTTCATGGCCGGGTATGTTGCATCTTAGATACATAATCCTTGCCCGCCGTCCGGGGAGGGTTATATACACACAATCAATCTCCGGAACATGATTTCCGTCAGGATATCCTGCCCCGTTAATCCGAGCGAGTCCGAGGAACTGGTGCTGGACGCTGTGATGAAGATATTTCCGGACGCCGCAATGGAAAGGACGTCCAAGGGATTCGAGGGCACCGCGCCCGGCATCGAACGCTTCGCAATGCTGGTCCGTCGGCAGAAGATATTGGACGCCGCAAGAGCGGTGCTCATAAAAGGACTGAACGGCGACAGCACGTTGTTCCGTCTGAACAAGCAGGTGGCGACCGTCGGCAAAGTATCGTTTGCGACCAAAGGGGCAGTTCTGGGAACCATAGACGTGCGCATCGATGACGATGACGACATCGAGCTGTACATAGATGCGATGCTTCCCCGCACAATCGAAGGACAGGAGGTAAGATTATGATCGGAGTTTCATGCCCGGAGTTCAGTGCCAACCCGTTCGAGAAAATCATGGAGGCCGTCTCCAAAGAGTTCCGCCACTGGGAGATATTCGCGGAGGCGGAACACAGCCTCCCGCTGATATGGGCGAGGCTTAACGCTATCAAATCGAACTACAAGATGACATTTTCGATACACTCTCCGATCAGCGACACGAATCTCGCGGCGCTCACCGAAAGGATGAGGGAATCATCGATCATAGAGATGATATCCACTGCCGAGATGGCCTCGGAGACAGGCATAAAAATCATCACCGTCCATCCCGGACTTTCATCCATGAGTGTGCCAGGCATGGAGAGTAAGGCCATAGAGAAAGCCAAGAAATCCATGAGGACGCTGGACAGGACGGCCTCGGAGTACGGGGTCACTTACGCTATAGAGAACATGCCCAGCTACCGGCCGATGATCGGTAAGACGGCGGCAGAGCTCAACGAGATAATCGAAGGGACAAACCTGAGCGTATGTTTCGACATAGGCCACGCGAATACCATGGGGCAGATCGATGAGATGATATCCGCCTTCAAGGACAGGATCGTGAACGTCCATGTGCACGATAACATGGGGGATGACGATTCCCACCTGACAGTCGGGGACGGCAACGTCGATTTCCCGAAGGTTATGGAAGCAATGTCATGGTACAAGGGACGCTACATCATAGAATCGAAATCGCTCGCTTCGGCCGTGGAGTCGAAGAGAAGGCTCTCAATCCTTCTTGAATGAGTCCGGGAAAAGCTCCCTTTCCATGAACCCCTTGGCGAAGGAGACGCCCTTGACGGCCAGGACCACGGTAGTGACCACGCCCAGCCCCAGCAGGACGATAACCAATATCGAGAAAAGGGAAGCATCGAGCCCCAGCCACAGGAACGACTGCATGTAGTCGTTCACGAAGTGCAGCAGTATCGAAGCGTAGAGGCCATATTTGCAGTAAAGATATCCCGCCGCCAGCCCGAATATGAACGACGGCAGGATCTTTATCACTCCCCAGCCGTCGTAATGCCCATATCCGAATAGCAGCGAGGAGGCTATTATGAGGACCATGGAGGCCTTGTTCACGCCGAAGCCGCCCAGCAGATATCTCAACGGCCGCTCCTTTTTTGTGGCGAGCGCCATTATTCCAAGCGGCAATCCGATTATCAGGAGGCGGGTGATAACCTCCTCCCATACGCTGGCACTTGCAAGCGCGAACATCCAGTACTTGTCATCCGAAGTATCGAAGGACGGCAGGGACGAGCCCCCGCTCATCATGAGCAGAATTATTGCGACCTGTATCGCTATCGTGGAAGGCCAGAGGAGGCCGATCCAGTACGCGCTCGTGTCCTCCAGCCCGCGGGCGCCCCCGTCCGGGCCGCGGTTCACATGCTTGGAGTACATCTCCCACGCCAGTTGGGCGAAGCTAAGCACCACGGCCGCCACAAGGAATATCCAGTACATCTGAGATCCAATTCCGGAGAACCATAGGAAGACGTAGGGGTACGGGACCAGTATCAGCAATCCGTACGTTATGTCCGCGGCGTACGAGAATACGTTAAAAGAATTGATAAGTATCGTTGCAAGGCCCACGACCAGGAACACCGTCACGAAAAGCATGGCCGCGAGGGATATCCAGAAAACCGGGCCGTTGCCTTTTACATCCGAAATATACGCGGGCCCGGGTCTGAGAGGTCTCCCGCAGTTGCCGCAGAACAATGTGCCGACCGAACGGTAACGGCCGCATTCCGGGCAGTCCAACATGTTCCCGCAGTTGCCGCAGAACCGATGTCCGAGTTCTCGGTTGTTTATGCATTCCGGGCATTTATCCTGCATCACGCATCACCCATGAGGCCGATGATGTTCGCGACCCTTTCGTAATCTATCACGGCCAATATCCTGCCTCCCCCTTTAGAGATCTCCGACAGCCTTATCGAGATATATCTCTCGCGGAGGCCGCAAAGCTCTCGGAATCCCCTCACGGTATTGATGTGGTCATCCCATTCTTTCGTGAAGGATTCCGGAGACGACATATCGAATTTCTTCCTCATGCCCTTCTTGGCAAGCCCGTGTTCTTTGACGAATTCCATCGAGCTCACGCTCTGGCAGTAAAGCTCCGTATACTCGGAGTCCGGCATATCCAGCGCCGAAAGCGTTACGGAATCTGCATCGCAGAGGTCGACAAGCTCGCACCATGCGGGCGCCGGGACGGTGACATCTCCGAAATAGGACAGTCTTTTTGCGAAGACGGCCTCGAGCTCTCCCGGTTCGTATTCGTCTATAAGGTCGGCGCGGTTCCTGACGCCCATGATCTCTTCGGCACTGAGGGACACGGCATAGCGGTCATAGTTTCCGAAGGCTTTTCTCACAGCCTCGCCGTATGCAGAAAGCCCCCTGACTATGGGCAGGATGTCGATATCAGCATCCCGGACCTTCAACGATATCATTTTTTCGTGCTCCTTGCAAGAACAAGATCCGTAAGCTCTTCGCTGTCGTCGATCTTCCCGAGCTCGTCCGTGGATATCACCGCTGTCGACTTGATGTTCTCACGGTCGCGGGCACGCTCCACGATCACGACCGACGGCCTCCCTGCAAGACTTGAGACCTCCGACGTGACCAAAGCCCTCTGTATCAGTTTTTCCTCGTCCGTTCCGGTCGCGGTCAGTATTATCACTTCTTCTACCCTTGAGAGGGCATCGAAAGGGCTCTTCATGACCGGAGTGACGCTGAAGCCGATCTCCAGCAGCTTGTTCAGGATGTACGATCCGGTACGGGCGCCGCCGCTGATCTCATACTTGTTGGCCGTGTCCTCTGTCTTGTAGGCGAACGGGTCCAGCGGCATTATCATCGGCGTGTTCAGGAACTCCTCTATGCGAAGGGCCGCATCTATCATGGCTCCCATCCCCGATTCGTACATCTGTACCGTGCGTCTCGATACTCCCGCCATCTCTGCGATGACGCCCAGGCTCAGGCCGTCCCTGTTCCTGATCTGTTTTAGCAGGTCGCCGTCCAGTCTGACGTAAAGCCCTCCGGGCGCTGCGAATATCAGCGGCGGGACCTCCTCGATGGTATGGTCCGCCAGCGTTTCGTTGGAAATGATCGGGATATTGAACCTCGAGTAAACGATGCCCAGTTCCAGCACCCCGGAGCTGGACCTCTCGCCTATGAGGAGAGGGCTGGCTTTCAGAGCCTCGGCTAGGACCTTCATCTCCTCCGCGTTCTCTCTGGAAAAGGCATCGACGTTGCTGAGTATTTTGATTATTAACAGCTTATCGTCTCTTCGGGCGACAATGTCGAAGCAAACACTACGGAGATTCAGGGTGGAAGACACATCGTAACCGGAACTTGTCAATATGGTGCGGGTGGATTCGATAAGCTCCGCTCTGCTCACGATAATAAAGTGGTAGTTCTTCTATAAAAAACAATGCCCATATTATTTATGGGATGTCAGGGATTCCGGCCGGCCCGGAGGACCGGCCTAAATGGTTTAAAGGGAGGATATAAATTTACAGCAGGCTCAGTCGACGTCGATGCGCCTGCCGGACCTCTTCTTGTCCTTGGACCTGAAACTGACCTCCAGTATTCCGTTGTTGTACTCCGCTTTGGCGGATTCGAGGTCTACTTCGCAAGGCAGGGCCACCTCCTTCCTGTATCTCTTGTTGGGCGTGTCCACGGAGATCGATACCGAATCGTAGGTCGCATCGATCGCGATGTCCTCCTTCTTCGCACCCGGGACCTCTGCGACCACTCTCACGATGTCCTCGTCCAGCGCAACATCGGTGAACGGTTCCCTCACAGAATCCGCGGACGGCAGTCCGAGCTCTCCTGCGACGTTCCCGAATTCTTTGACGTGGGCGATCCCGTCGGGGCCGCGGTACATCGTGTACCCGTATGTCTTGACATCGGGGTCGCTCATATCTTCGACACCGGAGAACATTTCATCCATCCTTCTGTTGAAGTTCTCGAATTCCCTGAACAGCATGTTCCAAATGTCTTCGCTCATTTCCATCGCTCCTAATTCCTGTTTTTTAGCTTTTCTTCGATTAACTGTTGTATTCCCTCAGCCTCTTTGCCGCGGCCGGTCCGAATTTATCGACCGCGCCCTCGAAGTCCCCCATCGCCACCTTGCATGCGTCGAGGGCCTCCTGGGTCGGCACCTCGCCGGATGCCACAAGGCGCCTGACGGAGGTCATCACGGCCTCGTTGCATATGGCCGCGATATCCGCGCCGGTGCATCCCTCCGTCATCTCTGCAAGCTTCTTGAGGTCCACGCCGTCCTCGAGGGGTTTGCCCCTGGTGTGTATGCCGAATATCGCTTCCCTCGACGTCTTGTCGGGCGGAGCGACCAGCATGCTCTTGTCAAACCTTCCGGGCCTGAGCAGCGCAGGGTCGATCATGTCGGGGCGGTTCGTGGCCGCAATGACCACGACGTTGTTCAGTGCTTCGAGCCCGTCCATCTCGGTCAGCAGCTGGGACACCACACGTTCGGTCACGTTGCTGTCGCTGCTTCCCGCTCCCCTGTTCGGAGCTATGCTGTCTATCTCGTCCATGAAGATCACGCAAGGCGACGCCTGCCTGGCCTTTCTGAACGTTTCCCTCACGGCCTTTTCGGACTCTCCCACCCACTTGTTCAGGAACTCCGGTCCTTTGACAGATATGAAGTTCGCCTCCGACTCCGTTGCTACGGCCTTGGCGAGCATCGTCTTTCCGGTGCCCGGAGGTCCGTAGAGCAGTATGCCCTTCGGCGGCTTGGCGCCCATATGCTCGAACACTTTGGCGTACTTCAGCGGCCATTCGACCGCTTCCTTGAGCTCCTGCTTGACGGTTTCCAGCGCGCCGATGTCCTCCCACTTGACGTTGGGGCGCTCGATGAGGACCTCTCTCATCGTCGCGGGCTGCATATCTTTGAACGCATCGCGGAAGTCGTCCGCGGTGACGCTGATCTTGTTCAGCACGTCCCCCGGGACCTCTTCGTTCTCGGTGTCTATGTCGGGAAGCACGCGCCTCAGCGACGCCATCGCGGCCTCTTTGGTGAGGGCGGATATGTCCGCACCGGCGTACCCGTGCGTCCTGTCGGCCACAAGCTTCAGGTCGACGCCGTCGTCGATGGGCATTCCGCGCGTGTGTATCTGGAGGATCTCGAACCTGCCGTCCCTGTCCGGGATGCCTATCTCGATCTCCCTGTCGAACCTGCCCGGCCTTCTCAGCGCCTCGTCGATGGAATTGGGCCTGTTGGTCGCCCCTATGACGACCACTTTGCCGCGGGACTTCAGTCCGTCCATCAGTGCCAGAAGCTGTGCTACGATGCGGCGTTCGGTCTCTCCGGTAACCTCGTCCCTCTTGGGTGCGATGCTGTCTATCTCGTCGATGAATATGATGCTGGGAGCGTTCTCCTCCGCGTCTTTGAAGATCTCCCTGAGCTTTTCCTCGGACTCGCCGTAGAACTTGCTCATGATCTCCGGTCCGCCGATGTATACGAAGTTGCTGCTGGTCTCGCCTGCGACGGCCTTGGCGAGCATGGTCTTTCCGGTCCCGGGCGGACCGTGCAGAAGGACCCCCTTGGGCGCTTCGATCCCGAGCCTTTTGAACAGTTCCGGGTGCTTGAGCGGAAGCTCCACCATCTCCCTGATCCTGTTGACCGCGTCGCCCAGTCCGCCGATGTCGTCGTAGGATACCTTCGGTATGTCCCCTGCGGCGGCGTCCGCCGGCTTATCGCTGACCTTGACCTGTGTCGCCGAGGTCATTATGGCCGCTTCGCCCGAGGGAGCAAAAGATGTGACCACGAGCTCCATCTTGTTTCCCATCACGTTTAGCGCGATGGCATCTCCCTTGGAGAACGCTCGCCCCTCGAACACCTGTTTCAGATATTCGTCTCCGCCCTGCAGCCTCAGCTGTTCGGTGGGCGAGAATGTGATCTTCACGGCGTTCTTTGCCGTTACTTTCTTTATGGCGACCTTCTCGTCCATGGATGTGCCGGCGTTCCTTCTCGTGGTGCCGTCCATCCGGACGATCCCGCGGTTGGCGTCCTCGGGCCCTCCCCTGAGGACCTTGGCAACAGTCCTCTTGTCTCCTGTTATCTCTACTATGTCTCCGACCTTGATGTCCATCACGGTCATGAGCTCCGGATCCAGCCTAACTACGCCTCTCCCCGCTTCTCCGGGTTTGAGCTCCGCGACCTTGATCGCCCTGTCGGACCTGTCTTTTATTGCCATTGTCATTACCTCCTGATTTTAATGTCCTAGCCGCCCCGTGTCTTAGAGCACTCGGTCTGAGAATACCGGGCGGCTTCCGCTCGGACTTATACTATTATTAGTTTGTCCTTCTATATAAATGTTACTATAATCTGTCATATTGGAGACAACACATAAGATATTCCACTACAGTTTTCTTATTTAGAAATTAAATCATCAATGTTGGCAGACAGTAAAATAATGACTGTCAAAATCTATAATTTGTGAAAGAGTGTAAAAATTTATATTATGACGGGAATGTATTGCATATGCTGATTGATTTTTCCGTCAAAAATTTCGGTCCTTTCCGTGACAAGACGAGGCTCAGTCTTCAGAGGACATCCGCAGACGAGCATCCGGAAAATCTCATCGATTGTCCGGCGATCGGTGAAGAGGCGCTCAGTTCGGCAGCCATATTCGGTCCGAACTCTTCCGGAAAGTCATACATTCTCCGCGCATTAAATGTCATGATGGAAATGGTAAGGATGCCACGCATCGCCAACACCAGGATCAATCTTTATCAACCGTTCCGTCTGTCGTCGGAGACGGTGAAAGCACCGGTCGAAATGGAGATCAGATTTGTGACCGACGGCATCCTCTATCATTATTCTTTGTCGTTCGACAGTGATAATGTCGTATTCGAGTCCCTTTATTATTACCCCAATGGACGCAGCAGCAAGGTGTTCGAGAGAAAAGGCTCCGAATTCACATTTACCAAGGCCATGAAGAATCAGAAGGAGGTTTCGGAGAAGACCGCCCCCAATTCCACGTATATTTCGGTGGCCGCACAGTTCAATAACGAGATATGCCTCAACGCCCACAGAGGCATCGTCCGGGATATGATATTTGTAACGGGTGACGCAGGAGGTCTGTTCGCCCCGGTCGTACAGATGATAAATGACAATCCGGAAATCAAAAAGCTTATGATACGTGCAATGAAAATCGCCGATTTCGGTATTTCCGACATGGTGAGCAAGATAGAAACCAGAGCGGCCTCCGAGTTTAAGGACGAGATCCCCCCGCAGCTTCTGGACTACGTAGCATCGATCGGTGCTTTAAAAATAACCTCGACCAATCTTACACTGAAACATGATTTCAGCGGCTCTGATGCGGATGAGGGCGCTCTTAACTTCCCCATCGAAATAGAGTCCAATGGCACCAAGCAGATGCTGTGCATCATGGGTCCGATCATAGACTCCCTTCAAAACAGTAAGACGATAATAATCGACGAGTTCGGATCATATCTGCATTCCGATATTTCGCGCTGGATCATATCGCAGTTCAAGTCAGGCTCGAATCCAAACGGCGCCCAGATCATTGTAAGCACCCACGATCAGACGCTGATGGATACGGTCGAACTGTTCAGGAGGGACCAGATATTCTTCACACGGAAGAACGCCTCCGACGGCTCATCCGAGCTTTATTCGCTGTCCGACTTTAAAGGCGTAAGAAAGGATACAGATGCCCAGAAGGGATACTCGATAGGGAGGTACGAGGCCCTGCCGTACATATCGCCAGAGGACCTGATGAGATGAATAAGCAACGAATCTTAAACCCCCGGCCAAGCGGAACCAGAGAAGTCAGCAAAAAGTTTCTGATAATGGTCGAGGGCACAACCGAATATAATTATTTCAGAAGATTCGTAAAGCGCAATTCAAAACTGAAGGTGAAACCTCTCCAATCTAAGCGGCGAGATGCCGTCAGTATCGCAGAGGCATGTGTCAAAAGGTCTGAAGAATACGGCATATCCAAGAAGGATGGCGATAGGTCCGCGGTCGTTTATGACGTCGACCAAAACACGGGCGACAGCATATCGAAATCAGAGGAGATATGTAAGAGAAATGGTGCCGAAATGTATATCTCCAACCCATCTTTCGAATGCTGGCTGCTAATGCATTTCCAGGATGTCGGCGGCGGTTGCACTCAGGATTCACTCGAAGACAGTCTTACCGTTGTTTTGGGGTGCAGGTATGAAAAGTCGAATGAAATAAATGGAAAAATCGACGACACTAAGATCCGAGAGGCGATAAGCCGTTCTTCCAAGAGGATATGCATCCGTGAAAAACGAAATAAGGATTGCCTGAAAACATATCCGAGCAGTACCCTGCATTTTCTGGTCGGAGATATCTTAGATCCGTGATAGGCATACTGCCGTTGAAGTTACGGTTCTCATTATCTTTCCTCCTTTTTCGTTCTGGTTTTTATGTGATTGGCCGTTTAACTTGAAGAAGAAATAGTTATTACCATAAAAAATAATGTATAATAATATGCATCAATGTACATAATGATATATACATTGAACATGATTAAACGACTATGTCAATACCTAAGGACATACGAACCACACTCGATGTCGAAGACATTCCAAAGAAATGGTACAATCTGGCCGCGGACCTGCCGAAGCCTCTGGAACCGCCGATAAACATGAAGACCGGGAAACCAGCAGGCCCCGAGGACCTGGAGTCCCTCTTCTGCAAGGAGATTCTGATGCAGGAGATGTCCACCGAGAGGTACATCGACATACCGGAAGAGGTCAGGGACAACCTGGTGTACCTCAACCGTCCCTCTCCGCTGCAGAGGGCGTACCGCCTTGAGAAATATCTCAAGACCCCGGCCAAGATATACTTCAAAAGAGAGGACCTCAGCCCGCTCGGAAGCCACAAGGGGAACACTGCGCTGGCCCAGGCGTACTACAACGCCGAGGCCGGGATACACACACTCACCACGGAGACGGGGGCGGGGCAGTGGGGAACGGCCCTCGCGGCGGTCTCAAACCTGTTCGACATCAAGACGACAGTGTTCATGGTCCGCGGGAGCTACGACCAGAAGCCCACAAGGAAGGCGCTCATCGAGCTCTACGGAGGCACTATACACCCTTCGCCCTCGGTATATACGGAGTTCGGGCGCAAGTATCTGAAGGAGCACCCGGGCACCGTCGGTTCCCTGGGAGTGGCGATCACCGAAGCCTGCGAGGTCGCGTCCAAGGACCCAGGCACATGCTATTCTCTAGGAAGCGTGCTGAACCACGTCATGCTCCACCAGACCGTGATAGGGCTGGAGACCATGGAACAGATGAAGAAGGCCGAGATCAAGCCCGACATCATGATCGCATGCGCCGGGGGAGGGTCGAACTTCGGAGGTTTCTGCTTCCCGCTGATGGGAGAAAAGATCAAAGGCCGCACGGACTGCGAGTTCATCGCGGCCGAGTCGAAGGCCGCTCCGAGCATAACCGAAGGAGAGTACAAGTACGATCTCGGGGACACCGGCGGATACACGCCGCTGCTGATGATGTACACGATGGGGCACGATTACGTCCCCTCGTCGGTGCACGCCGGGGGGCTGAGGTATCACGGCATGTCGCCTCTGGTATCGGCGGCGGTCAACCAGGGCCTCGCCAGGGCGGTGGCCTACGACCAGGTCGAGACCTTCGAGGCGGGCGCGATGTTCGCCAGGACGGAGGGGATAGTGCCCGCGCCGGAATCCACCCACGCGCTGAGGACGGCGATCGACGAGGCCATCAAATGCCGCAAGACCGGCGAGGAGAAGACGATCGTGTTCTGCCTGTCGGGCCACGGCCTGCTGGACCTCAAGGGGTACTCGGAATACCTCGACGGCAGCATGAGGTCGTCGGCCAACTAAACTCTTTAAAAAACATCTTTCTTTTTTAGATATCAATAAATACGCTTGCTCGGTACAAACCAATATGCCGGGCGAACTTAAGGGGGACACGGTCATCGTGTCCGACCAGAGAGAGGGCGGCCAGCTCTACAGTAAGGGCAATTACGGCTATCCCATGAGCGGAGGCGGCCTGGAGCTCGATCTGACCGAGGCGGTGTATCTCGTAGAGAGCGACCGTCTCCTGGTGGAGTCCGGCGGAAAAAAGGTGGAGTTCGACGAGCTTTTCGCACAGGCCTCGAAACAGAACGAAGGGTTCGACGTCAAATATCTGGTTTACAGGGACATGAGGTCCCGCGGTTTCGTCGTCAAAACCGAGACGGGGGGCTTCGACCTTTCGGTGTTCCCAAGGGGAAAGACGATGAGCAACTCCCGTCCGGAGTACATGGTCAGGGCGGTTTCCGAGCGTACGGTCCTCGATATAAGCGATTTCTCGGCCGAGATATCACATACCGAAGGGAAGGGGCGGGAGCTCCTTTACGGGGTGGCGGACGAGGAGGGTGATGTCACATACTACAAGATGTCCACGAGGGACCCGCGTGGCTCCGTGCCCATGGCTTCCACGGGCGGACGGATCGACGGGGTGCTGATCAGCGACCGCGTGTTCGTTTTCGATGCGGACAGCTACGGGAGGCTGAAAGAGGCCGGGTTCTTCGGTAAAGACATCGGCGGCGCGCTCCAGCTATCGTTGATAGAAAGCTGTTATCTTTCCGAGAAGGGCGCGCTAAACGTCATCCGGCACGACGGCAGGGCCGTCGGGACCAAGGAGCTTAAGAAGCTGGGTTCGGAGACCCAAAGCGACTTCCCCCTGCGGATATCGGCGTACTATGATCTGAGGTCCCGCGGCCTGGTCGTCAAGACGGGTTTCAAGTACGGCACCCATTTCAGAGTGTACGAGGGGTCCCCGGACGAATGCCACGCACGTTATCTCGTCCATGCCGTACCGGCGTCGGACACCGCGATGTGGCCCGAGATATCCAGGACCGTCCGGCTGTCCGGAGGGGTGAAGAAGGACATCCTCTTCTGCCGGATAAGCGAAGGCATAGAATATCTGGAGTTCAAATGGTTCAGGCCGTGACTCATTCTATGTCTTCGGGCCTGTTCTTTTTTATGAATCGCGAGTAGATCAGCCTCGCCATCTCGAGCTTCCATATCGAATGGAACTCCCTAATCCGATCGGCCTCCGTGCAGCGGACGAGCCCCATCACTTCCGGCAGGCTCACCGGTCCGATCACGCTTCCGTTGTCGTGACCCGTGAACCCGGTGCAGGAATTTACGAGGGCGTTCCTGATATCCAGATGCTTTTCGGGGTTCGGAGGCGGGGTGTCGACATCATATCCTCCGCTGTCGAACTCTTCATGCGTCATGCAGTGCACGAGCTCCCTCAGTCCGCTGAACCTTCCCGGGAATTTTTCCAGGTCGTGGTCCAGGAGGACGACCGGCGTCCCCACCGAAAGTGACGGCAGGGCGGCATGCATCCTTCTCGTGACCACGCAGTGGGCGGAACTGTAAAGGTAAAGGAACGATTTCGCGAAACGGTGCCTTACATCCATGCTGTAGGACTCCCAGAAATCATGCGACAGCTCGAATATGGGCCTGTCGGTCATCTTACGCATGGCCTCCACCTCTTTCTCGGGGACATCAACGGCAAGGATGTGACCCTGTCTTTCGATCCCCGGGTTCGGCAACAATGTCAGCGTGAGGCATCCCGAGAAGTATGCCGGGACGTCGTTCTCCTGCATATATTCCAGGGTGCTGCGGTCCCTGCATCCCACCGGGCCGTGGTCCAGCAGATATTGTTTTCCCCTCTTCATGATGCCGTCTCTCCATAAGGGCGTGACGTGCATCGAGGTGAGCAGCGGGTCGATGCTGTCGGAAGGGGGAAAGTGTTTGGATGTGTCCATGTAGAACGCGTTCAGTATCATCTTGGTCTTCGGACCGTCGTACCGCCACATGTTCTCCCGGTTTACGAACCTGTCCACCTTCGGCAGGAAGCGGGATGCCGCGACGCTCTGTATGTCGTCACCTATGTTGTTCGTCGAATACCCGATCATCGAGTAGTCGCCGTCTGTCCGACCAGTCATCGACAGCCCTCAGAGTTGGATGACGATCCCCAACTTCTCGGTCAGCTCTTTGTATCTGTTCCTGATGGTGACCTCGGTCACGCCGGCGACGTCCGCAACTTCGCGCTGGGTCCTGCGCTCGTTGCACAGGATGGAGGAGATGTATATCGCGGCCGCCGCGACGCCAGTGGGCCCGCGTCCGGAGGTGAGCTCCTTCTCGGACGCATCCTTCAGTATCTCGGCGGCTTTGCTTTGTACCTCTCCGCTCAGCTTGAGCTCCGAGCAGAATCTCTGCACGTAGTCCTGAGGCTTGGTCGGCATGAGCTTGAGCTTTAGCTCGCGGGTCATGAACCTGTACGTGCGCCCTATCTCTTTGCGCCCGACACGGCTCGCCCCTGCGACTTCGTCGAGGGTCCTGGGGACTCCGCATTGCCTGCATGCCGCGTACAGCGATGCGGCCACGACCCCTTCAATGGAGCGTCCCCTGATGAGGTTCTTGTTGACGGCTTTTCTGTAGATCATCGCCGCGGTCTCGCGGACGTTACGGGGGAGGCCCATCGCGGACGCCATCCTGTCAAGTTCCGACAGGGCGAACGCCAGGTTCCTCTCGGTAGCGTTGGATACGCGTATCCTTCTCTGCCATTTCCTGAGCCTGTACAGCTGGGCGCGGTTCCTGGTGGGGATGCTCTTGCCGTAGCTGTCCTTGTTCTTCCAAGAGATCTCCGTCGAGAGGCCCTTGTCGTGAATAGTATATGTCATCGGGGCGCCGGTGCGTGCCCTCTTCTCGCCCTGTTCGACGTCGAAGGCTCTCCACTCCGGTCCCTGGTCGATGAACTGGTCGTCGAGAACCAATCCGCAGTCCTCGCATATCAGCTCACCGCGCTCGTAATCTCTAACAAGGTGATGGCTGCCGCACTCCGGACAGACCTCAATCTCTTCAGTGCCTTCTTTTGACTTTGCCATTTTGTTTCACCCCTTGGATGTATAGGTCCGCACCGGCCAGCTCCGAAACGTTTACGTTTTCCAGCTCGACGGACACATACGGTCCGTCCACCGGTCCGAATATACGAACCACTTTACCTAACCTGCGCTTGCGGGAGTCGAAAACAGGATCCCCCACCTCTGGGGGTACGGAGGCCGAAACCACAGCTCTGCCGTCAGAAGTAATTTCCGCAACGGTCCCCAAAAAATCCATATGTTATCTTCTCGTTTTGGCAGTCGGTTGTCAAGTATCAGACGCTATACTTGTCGAATATTTAAACACTTGGGTTTACTTTATTATGTTTAAGCATTGAATGATAAATAATCTCTTACTCATAGTATCTAAACCGAATGTACGGACGGATGATTCATCCATGTAATAATGCGCCATTACGGGGCCCTTCCGGCGCAAAAAAAGACGTGATACCCAGACATCGGACGTGAAAAGTTTAATAACAAATAGGGTGTATCCGTGCCTAATTGATACGCCACTGGCGAATCTCGAATTAATGGAGGTAACAAATGACTTGGGACTTAATGTCATTCCTGACTATCATAGTATTCGTATTTTCGATAGTACTTTTGATCGCAGGAATATTCTCAGCCTACTTCGGCAGCGGTAAAAGCAGGACCTACGGCATGATTATGCTTGCAGTCGGCCTCGTTGTCCTCGTATTGTGGACGTACCTAGTTGGATACAGCGACGTCGCTCTGTTCAACGACGTGGCCGCCTGGGATGTAATGTACAACACGCTCATCTCTCTGATCGCAGTCTTGATCGGAGCGTTGGTCGCTGTCGGTATTTTCCTTGTTGCAGTTCTAAAGAGCTGAACCCCGGCCGCTCGGGGTCCCAAATCCTTTACCCGCCTTCTCGGTGGGTTTTTATTCTTTTATTATGTGACCCCGGTCATGCCTACGGTTTCAATCATTCTCGGGAGCAAAAGCGATCTCTCGGTAGCAGACAAGGCGATCGGTATCCTGAGGGATTTCTCTATCGCTTTCGAAATCAATGTGGCTTCGGCGCACAGGACCCCCAAGAGGGTGGAGGACCTGGTCAAAGGGTCCGATGCCAGCGTGTTCATCGCCATTGCGGGGCTGTCGGCGGCCCTGCCCGGCGTCGTGGCGTCCTTCACAACGAGACCGGTCATCGGCGTGCCGGTGAGCGGCAAGCTCAACATCGATTCCGTACTTTCCATCGTTCAGATGCCCGCCGGGGTCCCCGTGGCCGCAGTAGGGCTGGACCGCGGGGACAACGCGGCGATTCTCGCCGCCGAGATACTGGCTGTTTCCGACGCCAGGCTCGCCGCCGCACTTCTGCAGTACAGGGTGCAGCAGGCCGACAAAGTGGAGAAGGACTCCGAGGAGGTGGCCGCCGGTGTTTGATGCCGAGAAGTTCATCGACGAGGCGATAGCCTCGGTCAGAGAAAACACCAAAGGCAAGGCCATAATAGCATGCTCCGGCGGTGTAGACAGTTCGGTTTCCGCGGTCATCGCCGGAAGGGCGATCGGCGACCGGTTGCTCGCTGTTTTCGTGGACACGGGCCTGATGCGCAAGGGCGAGGCCGAAGAGGTCGAAGAGATGTTCCGCGACACGGGCATCAACTTCAAGTCGGTAGATGCGTCGAAGGAGTACTTCGAGGCGCTCGAAGGCGTGACCGAGCCGGAACAGAAAAGAAAGGTCATCGGGGAGAAGTTCATCCGTATTTTCGAAAGAGAGGCGAAGGAGTTCGGCGCCAAGTATCTGGTGCAGGGAACCATAGCCCCGGACTGGATCGAATCCGGAGACGGGGTCAGGGACACGATAAAGTCCCATCACAACGTGGGCGGGCTCCCTAAAGACATGGACATGATGCTGGTCGAACCCCTCAGGGACCTCTACAAGGACGAGGTCAGGCAGGTCGCCAGGAAGCTCGACATAAAATCCTCGGAAAGGCAGCCCTTCCCCGGGCCCGGGCTCGCGGTCAGGTGCCTCGCGGAGATAACCCCCGATAACATAGCGGTGGTCCGCGAGGCGTGTTTCATCGTAGAGGACGAGATAAGGAAGGCCGCCGAAGCCGGGAAGATGAAGGTCCCGTGGCAGTACTTCGCCGTTCTGCTTCCCGCCAGGTCGGTCGGGGTGCAGGGCGACAGGCGCGCATACGGAAGGACCATTGCGGTACGTGCCGTCGAATCCATCGACGGAATGACGGCGTCCCACAGCGATATCCCGCTGGCGGTGCTGAACGCCATCTCGCAACGCATAACCAGCAGGATGAAGAACGAGGTCAACCGCGTGGTGTACGACATAACCGACAAGCCGCCCGCGACCATCGAATGGGAATGAACGGCCATCCTGTACAGGAACAGGAAAGTTCAAGAAAAGCCCAATCAAGGCTCCTATCGGCGGGCCGCTCGGTCCGCGGAGCGGCATTCCCTTCATGATCCGGAGGAATCCCCCACGGCGAAGACAAACGGCAGGTTCCAGGCGGTCCGGCACGGTACGGAAACTTCGCGGAAGGGCGCGGCCGAACCGTACACACAATCTCCGAGTATGGATTTTTATACGATATCTGCGGATGAGTCTCCGTGAAGGTCTATATCATAGACAACGGCGGGCAGTGGACCCATCGGGAATGGCGTGTCCTAAGGGACATGGCCGACGCCAAGATCGTCAGGAACGACACGCCTCCCGAGGACCTCGCCGACGCGGACGCGCTGGTCCTCTCGGGCGGTTCGCCCAGCGTCGCCAGCGATGCGGGCAGGATGGGACGGAACTCCGACTATCTCGAGATGGATGTGCCTATTTTCGGCATCTGTGCCGGTATGCAGTTCCTGTCCGAGCATTTCGGAGGGTCTCTGGCACCAGGGGACGACCCGGAATACGGCGCCGTCGAGCTCGCCATAACGTCGCACGACGACATATTCAGGGGCATGCCCGACACGATCGAGGTATGGGCCTCCCATAACGACGAAGTAAAAAACGTGCCTGACGGTTTCGACGTCACGGCATCATCGGTACGTTGTAAAGTAGAGGCCGTAAAGTGCAGGGACCGTCCTATTTTCGGGGTCCAGTTCCATCCGGAGGTGGAGAATACACAGTACGGCCCTGAAATGTTCCGCAATTTCCTAGAGATCGCTTCCCGTTACAGGAACGGGTAAAAACTTTTATCTCGATCCGGCTGCAAGACCCTCGAGTTCGCTGGTGGCCTTCCATATGAGGGTCCTTGCGTGGAGGGGGGTGTTGTTGTCGTTTGCCAGGTCGTCAAGGATCATCATCGCGCTCGTCGCGCGTACGTCCATGGCGTCCTTTTCATCCAGGAGCCTGGCCTTCGCATCCGAAGCGCCCCTCCTGATATTCTTGGGGATTGAATCATCGCTGGCCAAGAAGTCCAGCACGTCTGTTATGTTTTTTATCTTGCTAGACATAAATGTCACCTCTGAGTTCAGAAGGATTCGAACTCTTCCTGGAGATCGATGACGACCTGCTCGAGGACCTCTTCAAAGCTTGGCGCCTTGTACTCCCTGAGCCCGCCGAGATCGCTCTGGATCCTGGCGACAAAATCGTTGTTCTCCTTGACGAACACTACGTTACACAGTTCTTCTTCCATTAGTCAATACCTCTGGATAAAACCCGAACATAGAGCCACTATAAATCCGTGTCGGATACATCGGTGTAATCCTTTTACTTTGCGTACATTCAAAAGCGACCGAAACGTTTATAGTAGCAACCTTTCTTTAAGGCATATCTTCGGTCGTTATCTTCAGCGATAGCGAGCAAAGTATGCGCCGCCCGCAGAGGGCGGGAGAAGGAAGTAATATGGCTGATAACACCGCCCCGGCCGACGATGGACAAGAGACCAGGCAGCCCGGGCTGGGTTTCAGCAGATACTCCAGAATAATGAAGATGGCCCGCACGCCCTCTAGGGACGAATACAAGAAGACCGTGGGGATAACGGCGCTGGGGATCATCCTCCTGGGGGCCGTCGGGTTCGCAATAATGTGGCTCATGACGTATCTTCCCGCATATTTCTGAAAAATAGGAGAATAACAATGTCAGATCAGTACTCAGGCTCATGCCTCTCCGGTGTGAGTGATGTAAAGAAGGCCCGTGCAGGCGAGACCGTTAGCTGGCAGTTTTCACTGTCGGGCGGGGCGTCGGAGGCGAAGCTAACGTTCTCCGAGATCACGGGCCCGGACGCCGAGACGGCGCCAGACTGGGTCATGACGGTCACGGATTCCACGGGCGCGGAACTCTGGAGCAGCTACCGCAGCCGCAACGATATAATGGTAGAGATTCCCGGACAAAGGGACAAAGAACTGGTTCTTCAGGCGGAGTGCCCCAAGGGAGCCAGATACGGCGACGAGGTCGCGATCACCGTCAAAGCCGAATGTGGTGGCGCAAAGGACTCGATGGAGTTCAACGCTTCCGCCATACAGTCGGTCATGATACTCAAGACACAGATGGACCAGGAAAGAGCCGCCGCCGACAGTTTGGCGGCCAAGGCGAACCTGGGCGAGAAGGACATCTACGCAATACTGAGCCCGGCAGGTCTCAGGGGATACGTGTTCGTGGAAGGCATGAACACCGACCGTCTCCGCGAGAAGATAAGGGACATCAGGAAGGCGTACTCGTTCATTCCCGGAGAGACATCTTTGGAAGAGATAAACCACTACCTCACGCCCGTGTCGGCGGTCGTCGGCATCACCGAGGGCGACATCGTCGAACTGGTTAACGGACCGTTCAAGGGCGAGAAGGCAAGGGTACAGCATATAGATGAAGGTAAAGAAGAAATCACCGTCGAGCTGATCGAGGCCATGGTCCCGATCCCCGTGACGGTGAAAGGCGACAGCGTTAGAGTCATAGACAAGGAGAGATGAACAATGGTAGATACTGTTGAGGCATTGGTTGACGGGGGCAGGGCCTCCGCAGGGCCTCCGCTCGGACCCGCATTGGGACCGAAAGGAGTGAACATCAGCCAGGTTATCGCGAAAATTAACGAAAAAACAAAGGCTTTCTCGGGAATGAAGGTCCCGGTCAAGATATTGATCAACGACGACAAATCGTTCGACGTAAAGGTCGGAACCCCGCCGATGTCCGCTCTGATCAAATCAGAACTGGGCGTCGCAAGCGGAGCGCACAACGCCAAAGCGGAGAAAGTGGGCAACCTCACTCTCGACCAGGCGAAGAAGATCGCCGACATGAAGCAGGACGACCTGCTCGGCTCGGACCACAAGGCCCGTGTCCTCGAGGTCGCAGGAAACTGCGTCTCCGTCGGCGTCACCATCGATGGAAAGGACCCCAAGACGTTCCAGAAGGACGTTAAGGCAGGCCTTTACAACGATAAGTTCTGAAAACCATAAAGGGGGCCATGCCCCCTTTTCTATTCAACCTGCAGAGGCGGAGCCGTGCTTGTCCACAAATACATGATGAAGGTGGTTTCCAACGTCGTTTCCGCCGTAGCATCCTTCCTGTCCCTGATGATAATGACCCGCTACGTGGGCCTCGAATACGGGGCCATGATGTGGGGATGGGCTTTCGTCGCCATGTTCAACGCGGTGGTCGGTCTCGGATTCGAGACCGCACACATACGTTTCATCGCTTCGGGCAGGAATCAGGATAAGTGTTTCTCCACATATCTGGCTATACGCATTTCGCTCACATCTCTGATGGTGGCCCTCACAGTCATTTCTCTTGCGTTCGGAATACTCAACGGGACGATCGACACGGGAATGGCCACCGTTGTTCTGTTGTTCATCGCATACTATGCGGTCTGGGACATCCAGAACACCCTGACGGCCACCTTCGACGCCCGTCTCGAGAGCGGGAAGAGCTCCATCGTCAACATGGTCGACGCCATAATCAGATCTATAATCCTTATAACGCTGGCACTTATGCAGGTTTCCGCAACAGTTCTCAGCTCGGCATATGTGATCGGCATACTGGCGTCCGCATCCGTGGCGCTGCTGCTGACCAGGAACCAGAATATACGTCTGGTCCGCCCGACGATGTTCCGCGAATATTTCAGCTTCGCAATGCCGCTCATAATATCTTCGCTGTTCCTGACGGTCCTGGATTTCGTGGACAAGGTGATCATCGGGCTGTCGGGAAACACCCTGGAGGTAGGATATTACACCGCAGCGATGGGGGTCGTGTTCGTTTTCATATCCCTCGGAGGGTCTCTGAACAATGTCATACTTCCACAGCTTTCGAAACCCGATATAGTAAGGGACCCGTCCAAGGCCGAGGGCCTGATATGGCTGTCCCAGAAGTATCTCATGATGTTCCTCTTCCCGGTGATGGCCGTCCTTTTGGTCTTCGGAGAGGATATCGGCGGCGTCCTTTTCGGTGCCGAATATGCAAAGGCCGGAGTTATCCTTTCCATATTATCGGTAATGATGACGCTGAGGGTTCTGACGGGAACGTTGTCACAGGTCCTTTACGCATCCAACAAGGCATCGCTGTACACCAAGGCGACGATGATATACACCGCGGTCGTCGCATCGATGTTCGTTTTGCTGATCCCGAACACGGGAATGCTGCCATGGGACGGGATGTACGGCATAGGCGCCGCGATATCCCTGAGCACCGGATACATAATACTGACGGCGGTGCTGATGTACTACGTAAGGCGCGCGGTCGGCATAAGGCCATATAAGAACCTGTGGAAACATCTTCTGTCGCTTGCGGTGACGGCGGTGCTGCTGGTGGTCGTCGACCGCATGTTCGAGATATCAGGGTTCATGGAGGTCGCGGCGGTAGCGCTGCTGGGGCTGGCCGTTTATGCCCTGGCCCTTGTGGCGTTGCGGGAACTCCTGAGGTCCGACATCGGTTTCTTCATGAACGCCATGAATCCCAAGCATATCAAGGACAGTTTGGACGACGAACTGCGTTAACATCAAGAAAACTTATATACAGGTCACAGATTAGCCAATCTGCTTGTAGGAGGGCACCAGCCCGCTATTACTACAAGGAGGAATTGTATTGGCAGAAAAACCAACCGTAACAGCTGTGCAGAAGGCACTCGAGAGTGCAAAGAAGCGCAATTTTGTCGAAACGGTTGAGTTGGCCATCAATCTCAGAGATGTTGACCTTTCTATCCCGAAGAACCGTATCCAGGAGGACATCGTCCTCCCGGCCGGTCGTGGCAGGATTCTCAAGATCTGTGTTATTGGTGGCGGCGAACTAGCCTTGAAAGCCAAAGACGTTGCCGATCTTGTGATCAGCCCCGACGAACTCGGGGCCCTCGCAGACGACAAGAAGCAGGCCAAGAAGGTCGCGAACAGTATCGATTATTTTATCGCCGAAGCGCCATTAATGGCGGTCGTCGGTAAGAGACTGGGTACAGTTCTCGGCCCGCGCGGAAAGATGCCGAAGCCCATCGCGCCGGGTGCAGACCCGTCCGCGATGATCGACCAGCTCCGCAGGACTGCGACCATCAGAACGAAAGACAGAAAGACCTTCCACGTGCCCGTTGGAACGGTCGATATGAAGGCACAGGAAATCGCCGATAACATCGACGTTATCCTGGGACGTGTCGAGGGCCGCCTTGAGAAAGGCCGCCACAACATCGCGTCCGCCTACGTAAAGACCTCGATGGGACCGTCGGAGAAGGTGATGTGAGGAGGTCTAAGATGGCACACGTCGCAGCATGGAAGAAGGATCTGGTGAACAAGCTCGTGGAGGGGCTGCTCGAGTACCCGGTCGTCGCGGTTGTCGACGTACATGGTATCGCAGGGCAGCAGATCCAGAGCATGAGGGCCCAGCTCAGGGGTCAAGCGTACCTCAGGATGACCAAGAACAAGCTTATTGTACTGGCCATCGAAGAGGCTGCGAAGCAGAAACCCGGGCTGGAAGGGCTCAAGGACGCGGTCCACGGTCAGTGCGCTTTGATAGCCACGGACAAGGACCCGTTCAAGTTGTTCAAACAGCTTGACGCGACCATGACTCCCGCACCCGCGAAAGCGGGACAGGATGCGCCGATCGACATAGTGGTCCCCAAGGGGCCCACTCCGTTCGGCCCCGGTCCGATCATCGGAGAACTTCAGAAGATAGGCCTTCCCGCATCCATCGAAGCGGGAAAAATAGTGATCAAGAAGGAAACGACCCTTGTTAAGAAAGGAGAGCCGATCTCCGCACCGGTCGCAACCATGCTACCCAAGCTGGGAATACTTCCGATGATCGTAGGAATGGACCTCAGGGCCGCCTACGAGGACGGGATCATATACCACAGGGACGTACTGGCTATTCCTGACGGATACTATAACGGAATGTTCGCCGCGGCAATCTACAACGCACGCGCACTTGCAATCGACATCGCCTACGTCACAGACCAGACGATCGGAGCGCTTGTCGCGAAGGCGTACAGGGAGGCGATGGCCCTCTCGGTAGAAGCCGCAATCCCAACCAAAGACAGCATCGGAGCGCTCATGGCCAGGGCAGACAGGCAAATGCTTGCCATTGCCTCGGCAGCAGGATACCAGGACGAACGCATCACCGCAAGGTTGAACGCGGCGGCCGCAGCGGTACCGACTGCAACAGCAGAGCCCATTAATACCGATGAGAAAGGGGACGAGAACAGCGAAGAGATCAGCGAACAGGAAGCCGATGAAAACGCGGCCTCCGGAATGTTCAGCTTGTTCGGCTAAATTAAGGAGATGAAAAATATGGAGTATATCTACAGCGCAATGGTGCTCTACTCTGCAGGCAAAGACATTACCGAGGACGCGGTCTCCGGTATTCTCAGCGCCGCGGGTGTCGAGCCTAATGCAGCCAAGATCAAGGCTCTGATCGCTTCTCTCGATGGGGTCGATATAAAGGAGGCAATCGCAAACGCCTCCGTAGCAGCCGCCGCACCCGCGGCAGCCGCCGCCCCCGCCGCCGCTTCCAACGAACCTGCAAAGGAGAAGGAAGAAGAGGAAGAGGAAGCAGTCAGCGAAGAAGAGGCTGCAGCCGGTCTCAGCGCCCTTTTCGGATGAATACGGGCACGGAGCACTGACAACACAAACCTTTTACATCTAATTTCTTTATTTTCATATATGGGGTCTGAAGTTCCGATGGAATCTACCGAAAGAGTTACCGTAAGGCTCAGTTCGGACACCTTGGCCGTTTTGAGGACACTGGTCGACAGCGGCGAGTATCAGAATCTTTCAGATATACTGCGCGAAGCCATCGAAGATTTCATATCGATCAAGTTCACGCCCGACAACATCTCGAAGATGATGGTCGAGATACCGAAGAAAAGGGCAACGGAGCTGGAGAACCTGGTGAAGGAAGGCGACGCGATATCTATGGACGATGCTGTGCGTAACGCTGTCACCGAATACATCCGGTCTAAGATGCGCCCGGAGGACAGGGGTTGAAGACTCTCGCGGTCGGATGCGGCGGGGCGGGAAGCAACATCGTCCGCGGCATAGATCCAGAATTCATACGAACAGCGTTCATCAATACGGATTCCGAAAGCGACATCCCGATGGTGCCGGACAATATCAGGGGCTGTAAAGGCGACAGCTCCGTCGGCAGGGCGCTGGCCGAAGACTATTCGGAAAGTATCGACCGGCTAGTGTCCGGATACGGGAACGTGATAATCGTCGCGGGGCTCGGAGGAGGGACAGGAACCGGCATGGCTCCGTTGCTGGCACATCGCGCGCGGGCCGCCGGCTCCCGCACCGTTTCTGTGATATGCGTCCCGATGGAGTTCGAAGGACGCGACAAGAAGGCCTACGATTCAATGAGGGAACTCATAGGATGCACCGACAGGACGGTACAGATCGACCTGGACATGGCCGCCGCAGGCAGCCCGTCGTCCTCGTTCGAAGAGGTGATCGCATCCGCCGACCGAACCGCAAGGGATGCGATATGCCGCATCGCGGAGATGATGGACGGTCCGTTTTTCAGCATATTCGTCGAGAAAGCGTATACTTTGACGGCGGTCGGTGACGGAAAGCCGGAGGAAAAGGTCCCGGAGGCGATGAAAAAACCGCTTTTCAGATCGGACCCCGCTTACGGCAAGGCCGTGATACACGCGGACAGGGAGACATACCGCTTCAGAAAGACGATATCGGACGAGGTGTGCTCGATGACCGGAATAATCCCGGAAATAATAGAAAGCGGACGCGCTGGCACTATGGTATTTATTCCCGTTCCCTACCGGCCCTGAGACCTTTGACGGCATCTCCGAAAACACCCATTATCGTGTTGTATTCGTATTTTGTGGGGATGGAGCGCCCCATCATCTTCCTGAACATCAGCGATGTGCGTTCCCTTCTGACCTCGGGATATTCCACCGCGTCCAACAGGTCGTCGAAGAATCCGAACATCAGCTCTTTCTCGCGGATGTCGGCGGGCTCGGGGCTGGGAGTGATATGGGTCTTTCCGAAAAGCTCGTACATCAAGATCCCCCCGGCATGTGAAAGGTTGAGGGTCGGATATGTTTCGCTGGATGGGATGTTGACGAAGACGTCGCAGTGGTCCAGCTCTTCCTGGTATAGTCCTATGTCCTCTCTCCCGAGCACCAAAGCGATCTTTTCACCGTATTCCCTTACGCTTTCAGCGAATTTTTCCGGCGAAATGGGAATGCGGCCATAGTTCGTCGGGCCCTTGGTTATCGTTCCGCTTGTGCCAGCTACCAAAAAACATCCGTCGACCGCGTCTTCGAGGTTACGGAAGATCCTGGCTTTGGCGAGGATATGGGATCCGTGCTTCGCCCGCCTGTAGGCTTCGTCGCCGATCTCGCAGGGGTTCACAAGGCAGAGGTCGTCGAAATCGAAGTTCGCCATCAATCTGGCTATTGCACCTACGTTACCCTCGAATTTCGGTCCAACAAGCACGATGCGTACGTCAGGCATACACTTCGGGGTAATAACAGAAAATACTTAACGATAGTCCTTAAATCAATGATTGCGGTTGTTCGTCCATGACGGTTCCGAAAGACCATCCCAGATACAGGTCGCTGGTGACCCGCGAGAAACTGGCGGACATGGTCGGGCGCGGCATCGTGAGCCCCACCGGCCTGATATCGCATGGAAGGGGCGAGGCCTTCGATTATCTGATGGGCGAAAGATCGATCGTGCCAGCGCTCTGGTCCGAGAAGGCGGCGGCGGCTTTTCTGCTGAATGCTTCGAGGCCCGTGGTATGCGTGAACGGTAACGCGGCCGCCCTAGGGGCGAAGGAGCTCATCGAGGTTGCCGAGGAAGTGAACGCCAGGATAGAGGTGAACATATTCCACCGGACCGAGGAGAGGATGAACCTCATCATAGATCATATGGAATCAGAAGGCGCCACGGGAGTATTGGGGCGCGGACCGGACGCCAGGATACCCGGCCTCACTTCCGACCGTGCGCTTTGCACAAAAGAAGGAATATTCGACAGCGACGTCATACTGGTTCCCATAGAGGACGGCGACCGGGCGGAAGCGCTGGTGGCCATGGGCAAGACCGTCATATCTATAGATTTGAACCCGCTGTCTCGGACGTCGAGGATGGCTACGGTCTCCATCTCGGACGAGATGAACAGGGCCCTGGCAAACATCAAAGGGTTCGCGAGAGAACTGAAGGGTCAAAAGACCCAGATAACAGAAATAATAAAAGATTACGATAACCGCGCAGTACGTAGGGACACGGTAATGTCAATATGTAAGGCGCTGATGGCAGAATTCGAGGAGGATGAAGAAAATGGACGAACTTAAACAAGGTGTACTGAAACTCCACTGGGCAGAGGGCCACATGCCGGTCATGAAGGCGCTGAGGAAGCGCTTCGTAGACGAACAGCCACTGAAAGGCCTGAAGATCGGGATGGCCCTCCACACCGAAGCGAAGACAGGAATACTGGCAATATCGCTGGCAGAGGCAGGGGCGGACATCAGGCTGGCCAGCTGCAACCCCCTCTCCACCGACGACTCGGTGGCGCTGGCTCTGAAAGAGGAGTACGGCCTTAACGTATACGCGAGGAAAGGAGAGACGAATTCCGAATACTGCACGAACCTCAACAGCGTTCTGAACATGGCGCCCGATTACATCATCGATGACGGCGCGGACCTGATAGCCATGCTGCACACCAACCGCAGGGACGTCCTCAAGAACGTCAAGGGAGCCAACGAGGAGACGACCACGGGCGTGCTCCGCACGAGGTCCATGGAGAAGGAAGGCAAGCTCGAGTTCCCAGTGATGGCGGTCAACGACGCCAAGATGAAGTTCCTGTTCGACAACCGTTACGGCACGGGGCAGTCGGCCTTCGAGGGATGGATGGTCGCCACCAACCTTATAGTGGCAGGCAAGAACCTCGTGGTAGCAGGTTACGGCTGGTGCGGCAAAGGCGTCGCAATGAGGGCCAAAGGGCTCGGGGCGATCGTAACGGTCACCGAGGTCGACCCCATAAAGGCGATCGAAGCAAAGATGGACGGATTCGAGGTCAAGAGGATGGTCGATGCCGTAAAGACCGCGGATATAATCATGACGGTCACCGGATGCAACGACATACTGACCGAGAAAGACTTCAAGTTGATGAAAGACGGCTGCGTAATGGGCAACGTGGGGCACTTCGACAACGAGGTCAGCAGGGAGGACCTGGAGAGGATGTCGGTTTCCCGGGAGAAGGTCAGGGACCATATCGTAGAGTACGTTATGGCCGACGGACGCCGTCTTTATCTGATATCCGAGGGCCGCCTGATGAACCTGGCGGCCGGCCAGGGACACCCCGCGGAGATAATGGACATGAGTTTCGCAGTCCAGGCGCTCAGCATCGAATACCTTGTGAAAAACCACGAGATGATGGACAACCGCGTATACACAGTGCCTTACAAGATAGACAAGACCATAGCGGAGATCAAACTGAAGGCGATGGGAATAAAGATAGACAAACTGACCGACGACCAGATATCATATCTCGGCGGATGGGAGGCAGGCACCCAATGAAACCGTTCCTCACCGTCTACGGCCACGTCACGGTGGACAGCATCATGACGGTGGAGGACTTTCCAAAGCTGAACACCACCGCCGACATAACGTCCAAGAAAACGTTCCTCGGCGGCACGGGTACGAACATAGCCGTTACGGCATCGAAGCTCGGAGTCCCCACCGCACTGTGTACGCTCGTGGGGAAGGACCTGCCGGCAGAGTACCGCAAGTTCATCGAGGATTCGGGAGTGATAATGGACGAGTTCATCACGGTCGACGGATGGGAGACGTCCACGGCGGTGGTGGTAAACAACTCCAACCTCGACCAGAACGTCCTGTTCTTCCAGGGCCCCCAGGGCTACGCCTCCCAGATAGGCATCAGGATGACGAAGATGGCGTCCCATTCGAAATATGTGCATTTCTGCACCGGGGAGCCGAAATATTATATTTCGATAATGAAGGCGATCCACAACCCGGGGATGAAGATCGCCATCGATCCGGCCCAGGAGGTCCACCGCCTCTGGAATTCGGTCAACCTTCCGGAGGCCATCAACTATGCGGACTATTTGTTCTGCAACAGGTACGAGGCGGACTCCGTGATAAAGCATCTCGGCATCCCCTCGATAGGCGATACGGGAAAAGAGCTGACCGTATGCACGAAGGGAAGGGAGGGCAGCACCGCTTACTACGAGGGCAAGGAATTCAGCGTGCCTCTGGTCAAGGGCGGCAAGGAGGCGGACGCCACCGGCGCGGGAGATTCATACAGAGCGGGATTCTACGCCGGGCTGTACCGCGGGATGAGCATCAGGGAGTCCCTGATAATGGGCTCGTCGGTAGCTTCGTTCACCGTCGAGAAGAAAGGCGCCATGTCCAACATCCCGACCTGGGAGCAGGCGATGGAGAGAGCAAAGGACTATCTTCCGAAGGTCTGAGATGATAATAGCGATAACGGGCACGCCCGGTACAGGAAAATCAGAGCTCGGAAAAGAGCTGGCACGTCGCAATCTAAATGTAATTTTTCTGACCGACTTCATAAGGGAGAACGGTCTGCTCGGAGAATACGACGGGGAGATGGGCTCATACAACGTCGAAACGGAAGAACTGGACGAGGCTTTGGCCGAATACGGCGGTTCGTCGGAGACGTACTACGCGGAAGGACATCTTTCCCACTTCCTCACATGTTCAGCGATAATAGTCATAAGATGCAGCCCGGAAGTGCTGGCGGGAAGACTTGAAGCAAGAGGTTACAGCCAAGAGAAAGTAAAGGAGAACGTCCAGGCCGAGGTCCTCGACGTCATACTTTGCGAAGCGGACTCTGCTGACATACCCGTTTATGAACTAGACAGCACTTCACATACAGTCGGCGAGCTGTCGGACTCTGTTCTGGAGATCGCGGACGGGAAGGTCGAAAAGTACCTTCCGGGCAATACAGATTGGACAGGAGACATTGACAGATGGTTCTAGACGGACAGAGGGACAAGGTCGATTTCGCACTGACGCCGGTCGCGAGAAAGCTGATAAAGGTCAACCCGAACTACATTTCGTGGGCCGGGCTCATTCTGGCACTTGCGGCCGGAATCATGCTTTATTACAGCTGGAACTATGAATATCTGCTTCTTGTCGGAGCCCTGGTCGTAATAGTCTCCGGATACTTCGATGCGCTGGACGGGAAGGTTGCGAAACTTGCCGGCAAGGCCTCCAGGCGCGGAGACTACCTCGACCATGTTTTCGACCGCTATGCCGACGTGCTCATGATAGGCGGTGTGGCCGTAAGCGGATGGTGCAATCCCTATCTGGGGATACTGGCGCTCGTGGGGGTCCTTCTGACCTCGTACATGGGGACCCAGGCCCAGGCGATAGGCGCACCCCGTCTGTACTCCGGACTGCTGGGACGTGCGGACCGTGTCGTGCTTTCCACGCTTTTTCCCATAATACAGTTCGTGATGCTGTGGGCAGGTTACGGTACGATCGAAATCGGAACATTCTCCATAACATGGATGGAGATAATGATACTCTACTTCGCGGTCTTGGGGAACGCAACGGCGATACAGAGGGCGGTCATAACCTGGAGAGCCATAACCAAAGAGGACAGGAAGAACTGATCGCCGGCTCTTTAATTACTGTTTACGACTGGTCCCGGATTTTACGCGGTAGTAAGTAAGCGGATGGTTCATGTGCTCGCTCCTGCACAGGTTGTCCTCGTTGAAGCAGACGCCGTTGGTCTTCATAGTGGAACATTCCGGGGGAGTATACCCTTCGGTCCCGGACAGCTCGCCCGTGATGTGTTTTATCTGATACGCCGACTTGGACTCGTCGAAATCCGGTGACTGGGCGAACAGGGCCAAGATCTGCGTCGAATCCATTCCCAGGGCGTGGAGGAACGACACGAGGGCGAACCTGGCGCTGTGCGGGAGGTTCATCCCGTTATGGGCCTGTGCGAGTATGGCCCTCATGCACGGGGGCATATGTTCCAGGTCTATCGGTCCGCCGCCGGTGGGGCTGTACCTGCTTTTCGTTTCCGACAAGATGACGGATATGTGGTCGATGTCCGCCCTCATGTGCGGGACGAACGATGCGGGGACGGCCAGAGGAAGCTCGGCCTCGATCTTGTCCTGCAGCGCGTTCTGTAGGACACGGTCGAATTTCTCCTGGGCCAATACGACGTATCCGTCATGGACCTCGGTGTTGATGAGCTTCCATTCGGGGCTTTTTATCCTTGTCGAGAACCTCAGATAGTCGCCGAAGTGCATCCTCAGGCCGTCCACGTCGACGGAGGCGTCGACCTCCAATTCATTGGCGACGAACGCAACCGTCGGGCCCTCGTCGGAACCCAGCAGCTTGTTCATCCTCACGGATTCGGCAAGGGCGTAACGTTTTGTTAGAAATCGGTCGTTGATGCATGAGACTATCATCCTCGCATAAGGATACGACATCACTTCCATCAGGCGGTCGAAGTCCGTCATAAGCGGCCTGTAGGAGACCTCGCTTCTTTCCAGCGCGTCGAGAACGCGCTCGAGGCCTCTCGACCTGGCCTGGGAATACGACTCGGAAGACACAAGCGATTCGATATCTGCACCGTTGTCCCCGGCCAGGCGGGCCGAGTCTTTGAGGAAGGGGTATCTGGCGGCGCGTACGGTGTCCACGTCCGACTATACGGGTTTGCCGATTTACATCTTTCCAATGACGGCTCAATACGGCAAATGTATTCCGATCCGGGGAAAAGCCACAGTGTCATCGATGATATCGATCGTGTTTGAAACACCGATGATGCTCGGCCCCGATCTTAAGTCCATTCGTCCGGCAAATCGTCCCGACATGGCATGAAGATATTTTCGATATCTCTGATAATTGCAAAAGTACAATAGATAATTTAAAACAACATATATGTTAATTAAAGTCCGATAATCGATATAACATAACATTTATGTTATTTTTATATGTCCCGGTGGCCTCCATGAGGCATATAGGCAGGCATATCATGCCCTGATCTCGATGACCTCCGGGGTCCGCAGGCATACGCTTTGCGGCTTTCAGAGAGATCGGACGCCATTCTCTATGAATCCGGCCGAAGGGCCCTTCCTGAAAGCGAGCTCGGGACCCTTCAGATGCTCGAAGGCCTCGGCGGTCCCATCAAGGGCCTCGCCGAGTGCGGTCCCTTCGGATTTCGGAGCGGGATGTTTTTTCTCTTTCTTCGAAAAACCACTATGACTGGTTATTTATAAATAGGATTAATGGATTCTCTAGCCTACAATTCGCATAAATTCTACGATTTTCGTAATAAAAACGTCGATGAGGAAGGATAATGTCAGACAAGAAGGAACTAAGCGTTGAAGAGAAGCTTGCGAAGGCCAACAAGCCCGGAGAGGATGCGAAGATCCTCCACAAGTTCTACGGAGGAAAGATCGAGACGGTACCCAAGGCGTGCGTAAGGTCGTACGACGACTTCTCCATATGGTACTCGCCCGGAGTGGCGGCCCCCTGCAAGCAGATAGCCGCGGACCCGGAGCTGGTCTACGACCTCACATGCAAGTGGAACACCGTAGCGGTGGTATCCGACGGAACCAGGGTGCTGGGGCTCGGAGACATCGGCCCCGAGGCCGCCATGCCCGTGATGGAGGGCAAGGCGATGCTTTTCAAGTACCTGGGAGGCGTGGACTGCGTCCCCATATGTCTGGACACCAAGGACCCCGATAAGATCATCGAGACCGTACGCCTCATCGCGCCTTCGTTCGGAGGCATAAACTTAGAAGACATATCCAACCCCAAGTGCTTCGACATCCTCGACGCGCTCAGGGAGGACTGCAAGATCCCCGTATGGCACGACGACCAGCAGGGGACCGCGACCGTAGAGGTCGCGGGGGCGATAAACGCCCTCAAACTCGTCGGCAAGAAGCTCGAGACCGCAAGCTTCACGATCCTGGGCGCAGGGGCGGCGTCCATTGCGATCTCCAGGCTGCTCCTCAACGTGGGCGTCGATCCGAAGAACATGTGCGTGTGCGATTCGACCGGGATACTGAACAACCAGAGGACCGAGCTCAAGGGGACGTTCAGGCAGAAGTGGGAGCTGTGCGAGAAGACCAACGGCGCCGGCAAGACCGGCGGGATGAAGGAAGCGATCAAGGACGCCGATATAGTCGTAGCCGCGTCCAAGCCCGGGCCCGGGACGATACCGCCCGAGTATCTGGACGGAATGGCGGACGACGCCATCGTCTTCGCAACCGCGAACCCGACCCCGGAGATATGGCCATGGGAGGCGAAGGAGCACGGCGTGAAGGTTTTCGCCACCGGACGTTCCGACTTCCCGAACCAGGTCAACAACTCCATGGGATTCCCTGCGATATTCCGCGGAGTGCTCGACGTGAGGGCGAAGACGATCACCGACACCATGTGCCTAGCGGCGGCCAAGGAACTTGCCAAGTTCGCGGAGAACTCCAAGGAGGGACTGACGGCGGAGCACATCATACCGAGCATGGCGGATTCGGAAGTGTTCCCGCTCGAAGCGGCCGCGGTGGGAATGCAGGCCCAGAAGGAAGGCGTCGCCAGGCTCAAGCTGAGCAGGCAGGAGCTCTTCGACAGGGCGGAGTTCATGATAAACAGGTCCAGGGGCCTGACGGCGAAGATGATGAAGGACGGATTCATCAAGGACCCGTCCGGCGTTGTGGACTAAATCTCTTAAGGGGCCGGGAGGCCCCTTCCTCTTTCAAACGGACATACGGCCGGGCTGCGTTGCATCCGGTATCGCTCGATGTAAACGGTTATACATCCAAAGATGCATTCGTTGCGAGGTATCCAATGAAAGGCATCATTCTCGCCGCTGGCGCCGGGACCAGGCTGTATCCGGTCTCCATGCCCATATCCAAAGTCCTGCTCCCCGTGTACGACAAGCCGATGGTCTACTATCCTCTGTCGAACCTTATGATGGGAGGCATCCGTGACATACTCGTAATAACGAACGAGGAGGACGACCCGAAGTTCAGGAAGCTTCTGGGCGACGGCTCCCAGTTCGGAGTGCATATCGATTATCTGATACAGTACGTGCCGAAAGGGATCTCGGACGCGTTCATCATCGCCGAGAAATGGATAGGCGGGGATGATGTGGTCTTGATACTGGGGGACAACATATTTTGCGGCCCGGACATGCAGGACCTTATAGCGTCAGCGATCAAGGAGAACGAAGGCGCGACGGTGTTCGGATATCGTGTAGAGGATCCGAAGAGTTTTGGGGTGGTCGAGTTCGACGATGACATGAACGCTATATCGATAGAGGAGAAGCCAGAGAATCCGAAGTCGAACTACGCCGTCGTCGGATTGTATTTCTACGACGGCAGGGCATGCGAGTTCGCCAAGACCCTGTTGCCCTCGGCTAAAAGAAATGAACTGGAGATAACCGATCTGAATATCATATATATGGAAGAAGGCAGGCTGAAGGTCAAATTACTTGGCGATAAAGTCAGATGGTTCGATGCAGGAACGTTCGATTCGCTGCTGGAAGCGGGAAATTTCATCAAGGACGTTCAGAAAAGAACCTCCAGAAATATAGGATGTCCCGAAGAGATAGCTTTGAACAAGGGGTTCGTCACGAAAGAAGAAGTGATCGAGCGGATCAGCAAGTTCAAGGAAAACAGTTATCAGATCTATGTGAAAGAGACATGCTCTGTAAAACAGCCTACGAATAATGCTGGGTAAAAAATTGATAACCGGTTTTTGTTGATATTTCCTAACATCAATCCATTTTTTTACAACGCTGGTGGTCCGCGAGTGTAATCCGATTGGGATGCCCGTTTATTTGAATGGTGGTTGGAATGATTTAAGACATAATTATTATTGGAGACTAATGCTGAATAATTGTCGAAAATCAAAACAATGTCGTTTAGCTGCATATTCATGAATAATGTACAACACACGAGTCTATCATACGCATTAATAACAGAGATGCCCTGTATTGTAAGCATAATGAACCCAAGGCAGTTATTGCTCCATATGGAACAATAATTTAGTCATCGAGAAACAAACGAAAAGAGGCAGTATAATATGACAAAATCTGTGTTAGTTGCAGGAATGGCAGGAGCTTCCTTAGGAACCGAAATAATCAAATCACTCTCTTTATGTAATAAGAAATATCAGATTTTTGGTTGTGATATTTCCAAATATGCATATGGTCACTATATGCCCGAATTAAAAAAGTCGTTCGTAGTATCATCCGATGACTACGTTCAGAACATAATCAATGTATGTAAAATGAATGATATTTCCCTAATTGTTCCTGGAAGTGACATTACTACCGTCCTGTTGGGTAAATCAAAAGATTTACTGGACGAAAACGGGATTCAATTTGCAGGGAACAACGCTGATACGATAAAAATGTGTTCAAACAAAGCGACATTATTTGAATTTTTTAAAAAAACCGATATCAAAATTCCTGCGACGTACGAAATTAAATCGAGTGAGGAATTGCCTGATATTGCTTATCCGTGTATCATCAAACCTGCAACTGAAAGTGGCGGTAGCGTATCGGTGTTTATTGTAAAAAGTAAATCAGAGCTTAAATTATATGCAGAATACATGTTGTGCAATAATATTATTCCAATTGTCCAGGAGTATATGTCCCATGAAACCGGTGAATTTACGGTAGGGGTTCTTCATTCTCCCGAGGGTAAATTATTTGGATCTATTGCTTTGAAACGTATGTTTCATGCTAAAATATCAATATCACAAAAGAGTGAAGCAGGCCTGATTTCTAGTGGGTATAGCCAGGGGGAAATCAACGATTATGAATATATACGCAAGACAGCAGAAAAAATAGCACAAATCTGCGGGAGTACAGGTCCACTTAACGTTCAGGGAAGACTAAAGAATGGTGAATTCTGTCCCTTTGAAGTCAACCCCCGTTTTTCTGCATCGACGCATCTCAGGGCACTCGCGGGATTTAATGAGATTGACTCCTATATTGATATGATTTCGGGTATTGTGCCCAAACAACCAGACGTCAGATGTGGTTTTTACCTGCGTTCCTTCAACCAGGTTTTTGTTTCCCCGGATATGGTGATTGAGAAATGATTCGTTGGATAACTGATTACATTGGGACTGCGCCCTACCTGGAGGCCGTGTCTGAAAAGGAGGATTATGAAATTCTTGACGTTCGTAACCTTGTGGATAAGCAGGGCAACAATAATTCCGAAGTTGATTTGAAAATAAAGCAGGGATTGGAATGCTTGTACACTGGGAAAAAATTACTAGTGTGTTGTGACTACGGTATGTCTCGTAGCAACAGTATTGCAGCCGGTATACTATCGACTTATGAAAAAATATCGATATTTGATGCTATTCGTACAGTGATTGAAAGGACAGGGGAAAAAGAGATTAAGTTACCCATGATAAATTCGGTCATATCCTGGAGCGGGTACAATGTGAATGAATCAAGAGATGCTATTCTGGTAACTGGAAGCAAGGGTTTCATAGGGTCTAAACTGATGGAAAGACTCGATGACCTAAATGTCACAGCACCCCCGAGTGACGAACTCGATTTGTCTAAAGATCGCGTCGAATTGGATTTATTGTTAAAAGAGAATAATATCGGTACATTAGTTCATTTGGCCAATCCCCGCAAGAATACAACCTATGATGCATTGGGTCAGTCGCTCAGTATGCTGAAGGTTGTACTAGATGCTTGTTTAGCAAATAATGTCCGCCTAGTTTACGTAAGTAGCTGGATTATATATGAGGGATACAAGGGAGATATATTGGCTGATGAGAACACAGCGATGATTTCCAAATCAAATTATGGAGACCTTAGAGTGCTATCGGAGAAACTGATCGGTATGTATCTTCAACGCGGGTTGAAATTGATGATGATTCGTGCATGTTCGGTGTACGGTATCGAAAAAGATGTTCCTAAATTTATATGGAATTTCATCGATAAGGCTTCAAAAAACGAAACAATTAACACACACGAATATATAAATGGCAATCCAAAGCTCGATTTGATAAATGTCAACGATCTCGCTGATGTTCTTGAGATTTGTGTTAGGTCGAAAGACACAGGCATTTTTAATATTGGAGGTAACAAAACTCAATCTACAAATGAGATTGCACAGTTAATTATCGACCATTTAAGATCTGATAGTAGAATCGTGTCAACAAAAATTGACGATTATGTTGCAAATGTTCAAATGGACACAACAGCCTTCTCAAATAGATATCATTGGGAACCGAAGAGATATTTGGGTTTTGAAATCGACAGTATGATTAAAAAGTATCTGGGCAATCCAAACGGTTAAAAGCTGATACCATGGTGGGGAGGTCATGAAAGTAGTTATCCTGGCAGGTGGGCTGGGAACAAGAATATCGGAGGAATCTCACCTCAAACCAAAGCCCATGATAGAGCTGGGAGAGATGCCGATTCTTTGGCACATCATGAAGATTTACTCCTACCACGGATTCAATGATTTCGTTATCTGTGCGGGCTACAAGCAATACAAAATTAAGGAATTTTTTGCAAACTATAACCTATATAAAAGTGATGTTACATTTAACCTAGGTGCCAACGGTCTAATTGAAAGACATTGTGATAATTCTGAGCCCTGGAATGTAACGATTATGGATACAGGTATGAATACACAGACTGGTGGCAGGATAAAAAGAGTGTCTAAATTTATTGAAGATGAAACGTTTATGGTCACATATGGTGATGGCGTCTCCGATATTAACATCGGCAATTTGGTTGAATTTCACAAGAAACACGAAAAGATTGCCACAATCACGGCAGTTCAGCCAGGGGGGAGATTCGGAACGCTCACTCTCGATAACAACAATGTAACCAACTTCTGCGAGAAGAGGAAAGAAGACGGCGGCTGGATAAATGGTGGCTTTATGGTCATGGAACCCAGTGTATTGGATTTTATCGCTGGAGATTCAACAGTTTTCGAGAAGGAGCCGTTAGAAACAATTACGAGTAAAGGTCAATTGATGGCATTCAAACATTATGGCTTCTGGCAATGCATGGATACATTGAGAGATAAGAACTATCTGGACTCTCTTCTCAGCGAAGGATCTGCACCATGGGTTAAATGGGATGATTAAATGGGAAGCTTTTTGATAAAAACTACAAATCTCGCTGGCGCGTATGTGATTGATTGTGCACCCAATGAGGATTGTCGCGGAATGTTTTCTCGTTGGTTCTGCACTGAAGAGTTGTCGGTTGTTTTCGGTAAAAGGAAAATCGTAAACGTTAATTTCTCACGGACGGCTAGAAAAGGCACTATCCGGGGCATGCATTTCCAAAACCCCCCCTATTCCGAGATGAAAATTGTCCGCTGCATTAAAGGTAGAATAGCTGACACTATTGTAGATATTCGTGAAGAATCCGATACATTCCTCGAGCACTATTCCGTAGAGTTATCTGATGAAAACATGAGGATGCTCGTTGTGCCTGAAGGTTTTGCTCACGGTTTCCAGACGCTTGAAGACAACTGCGAGATAATGTATCTCGTCACAGAGCATTACAATCAGTACGCCGAAGGCGGTCTCAGATATTCCGATCCGAAATTGGCAATATGCTGGCCATTGCCCATATCCGGCATTTCTGATAAAGATGCTAATCACGAATTAATTGGCGATGATTACAAAGGTGTAAGGCTATGATGCGCATTCCAGTAAATAAACCCACAATCACAGGACTAGAGTACAAATATGTCGATGACGCTATAAGGACGGGATGGGGCGACCACTGCTATGATTATATCAATAAATTTACTAACCTGCTGAAAGACACTTTCAAAACAAAGTATGCCTGGCCCACATCTAGCTGCCACGGAGCCATTCATACAATACTAGTCGCCTTGGGTATTGGTCCAGGTGACGAGGTCATAGTACCCGACGTCACGTGGATTGGATCTGCATCTCCAATTTGTTGGGTCGGCGCTAAACCAGTTTTTGTGGATATTCTTGAGGATACATGGTGTGTCGATCCAATATCTATAGAGAAGAACATTACTTCCAAAACTAAAGCCATCATTGTTGTTCATTTGTATGGTTCGGTCTGCGAAATGGATGAAATTATGTCTATTTCCAAGAAGTACAACCTGCCGGTTATAGAAGATGCGGCGGAGGCAGTAGGGTCTGAATACAAAGGAAGATTGGTAGGAAGTATTGCAGATTTCGGAGTGTTTTCGTTCCATGGAACAAAAACCTTCACCACAGGCGAAGGAGGGGCGATCGTTTCCAGCAGGGACGACCTCGCTGACAAGATTTCTACAATCTGCAATCAGGGAAGGAAGCCTGGGCAACACATAATGTTCTGGGTCGACGAAATAGGATTGAAGTATAAAATGTCTAACCTCGATGCCGCACTGGGGTGTGCCCAGTTTGAAAGGTTTGATGAGCTGGTAGCGAAGAAACGTCAGATTTTTGAATGGTATGCAAAAGAGCTCAAAGACGTTCCCGACACTAAGATGAATGTTGAGCAGAGTTACGCCAAAAGCTTATACTGGATGCCGTCGATAATCTTTGGCGACACCTATAGTTTCGATCGTGAACAGCTGATTAGGAAGATGAATGCGGACGGAATAGGCGTGAGGCCATTCTTTTTCCCGATAAGCATGTTTCCGATGTTCGATGATTGTCCTTGGAATAGTGTTAGTTACAGATTATATGTCCGTGGAATAAACCTTCCGAGTTACCATGATATGACTCGGGACGAAGTTAAGGATGTCTGTAGGTCCCTACTGATAAATTTAGATGTTTGATTGATAGTGGATGGATTATATATGAGCACAACCAACAAGATACTGCCCGATTTTTCCGTGTTAAAGGGTAAAAAAATACTGATAACAGGGCATACAGGATTTAAGGGATCTTGGATGTGTATGATACTTCAGACGATGGGTGTCAGTGTATATGGTTACGCTCTCGAACCGCCAACCAATCCAAATATGTTCGATATTCTTGAGTTACGCAAATCAGTAAATTCTGAAATAGGAGACATCAGAGATATTGAGCACCTCAATTCCTATGTTAACCAGGTAAAGCCGGATGTAATTATCCATATGGCTGCCCAGCCGATTGTACTGATGGGCTACAAACAACCTCGTGAAACATATGAAATCAATGTTTTGGGAACAGTAAATGTTCTAGAAGTTGCCAGAAATTGTAGTTCTGTTAAAGCAGTATTAAACGTCACTACGGATAAGGTATACTATAATAACGAATCGGGTGACTATCTCAAAGAATCTGATCGCTTAGATGGATACGATCCATACTCTAATTCAAAAAGTTGTTCAGAATTGGTTACGGGCTGTTACAGGAGGTGTTTTTTCAAAGATATCAAATGCTCTCTTGTTACTGCAAGGGCAGGTAATGTGATAGGCGGTGGCGATTTTGCAGTTAACAGGATTATTCCTGATTGCATTAAATACACAATGAACAAAGAATCAATTGTAATTAGGAATCCTAATTCTACACGTCCATACCAGCATGTTTTGGAGCCATTATTTGCTTATCTATTGATAATCTCAGCGCAATTGCGCGGAATTCCACTGTCAGATTCGTATAATATTGGTCCAGACTACAACGGATGCGTTACCTCTGGAGAATTAGCGACATTGTTTTGTAATCATTGGGGCCCTGGTGCTTCGTGGACCAGCCAGAATGGTACCGGACCACACGAGGCCAACTATCTGCGCCTCGACACCGATTTAATCAAATCTGATTTCTTGATTAAACATTGTCTCACTATCGACGATGCAATAAGGTTGACAGTTGAATGGACAAAATCCGCAATTAACGAAGAGGATATTGTGAAAACAACAAAGTCCCAAATAAAATATTATTTCGGACTGTTCAAAGAGTCTTGATATTTAATACTGGGCGGGAACAATATGGATATTCAACAGTACTTACTGAACCAACTACAAGGTAATAATCATGATGAATTTGAAAAAGTATTAACAAATGTTGTCAACGAAAACATGTCTGTTACAGATTCAATCCTCCTAGTGAATGTATTTTTGATTAATAAACCTGAAAAATATGTGGATATTATCAGAGAAATCATTCAGAAAATGCCAGAGGATGATCCCTCCGTTCAGTTATTACTCGCTCGCCTGCACAGAGAGGGACTTCTGTTTCCAAAAAACATCAAAAAAGCAATATCATATTATAAACAAGCTGCATTAAAAAACAACTGGGCAAGGTTAGAATTTCAAATTATAATAAACAGTGGTATAAATGATATTAGTTTCAATTTGAAACCCAGCGACATAGAGATCGAATGCAGAACAAAAAAGAAACTGGCGATATCTAATATTAAGGAATCCGATATCGATCTTATTGTAACGCGTTTTCCCCTGTTTCACTATGACTTAGTGGGTTGCTTAGAATTACCAAAATCGAATGCAGATTGTAACTCCGCTTTATCTTTACTAAGGTGCACCGAACCATATGATGTAGTGTTATGCGTTGAAGACGACCTCGAATCTAATTATGCCAAAGATAATGTAATAACAATATCGAGGTACAAGGATGATGAGATAATTAATACAGAGACGATAAAATGTTGTTTTGGAGAGAAAAATCCCGATAAGATCATTTATGTGCTGGTACCATCCACTGGTCAAGGTATTCTCTCGATAAGAGAAGTCTTCTCTAATTTGAATAAAGCTTATAAAAACAAAGGGTTGGTGTTTGCAGATTTACAAAATTTCCCATCAACATGTATCTCATTTGAAGAATTAGGGCAATATAATCCCTGGGAATATCTTTTTGAACAGTTTTCATCAATTCAAATATGCGACATCTATAGCTCAAAGAATGTTATTTTTTGGCGTATAAATAATCGTAATTTTCAACCAGGCGTAATTTCAATAAACAATGGGATTGTGGCCAATTTTTCGTCCAGACTTCTCAAAAAGACAAGCAAACATTCTGAAGAAATGAAGATGGATGAGATGATTGTCATTGGTGTTCAGGCTAGAGGTACGGATTATCTGAGCATTCGGCCTACTGGCCACTTAATTCCATTTGATGAATATGAGTTATGTAGAATCATCGATATTAAAATTAAAGAGGTGAACTGTAATTGCATTTATATAAGTACTGAGGACAAAGATATTTTTGAATATTTTAAATATAGATATGGAGAAAAACTAAAGTGCATAGATCAGGAGAGATTTAGCAAAAAAGACGGGGCGCTAAACGTTGAATATGAATTGAATTATTCCAACGCTTTCGAAAAAATAAAGATTGCTGAGAATTATCTAATTGCAACCCTATTATTTTCAAAGTGCAATCTAATTTATGCGACCGCGGGGACTGCAATTAGTCTAATTAGAAAAGTCTCAGACTGCCCGATAATCTATTGTAGAAAAAGTAAGTGGGGCGATTTTGGTTCTACTCCGATATGTATCGATTCGATTGGAAAAAATGCTCTTGAAACAATAGACTGTAAAACCGAAAAATATTCAATATCTGGTGGGACCATCGCAGTCAAAATCGCAGAAGAGCCAGTAAAAATTGAAAAAAACAGATTTATTTTTCATAAAGAATATAAATATAAGAAATATTTTTTCTCGGTTCATGGACCTGATTGCGATAGTGTATCGTACATGTTAACAGAATATAACAACGAAGGAATGGTAACGCAGAAAAAAATACGTAATAGTCTTCAACTGGAACCGTCAACCGAAGCTATTGACGTTACAATATCCAATAATACTGGCTCCACTCTCAATTGTACTATAGGGGTGCAAATTGAGTACGATGGTCCTTCTGAGTATGAGAGCTATCACAATAGTGTAACTATTATTCCGATTTTAGATAATAATGGCAGGGAGATCATAACATCCGCCAAAACAAAAGTTGATTTTGAAAACAATATAGTTATCAATGGTGAGGAAGTAAGGCATTTGCATGCTGATACAATCTCATTATTCAATAACGTTGTATTGTTTCCCAAAGGAACCGAGCACGCTCAATCTTCAACAGGTTCTAGTATCATAGGAATGCCTAGATCACTGCTCCTACTACCAATATCTTATCACGAGGGGATATACCATGAGAAGCGCGGTCAACATGATTACGCAAAGTCAATAATAAGGACATGTGCGTATTGCGGGGACATATATGCAGAAAAGCACTACATTTCACTTTATAAAAATGAGTTGGTAAACGAATCAAAAGGCATTGAGATTTCCAAACACGTTTTTTTCGCAAATAATAATTGGAAATCCGATGCGTTGTCCGCATTGGATATGATAGGTACCCAATCTGCTTTGGTGGCAATGGCAGAAATCTGTCTGGACGAAGCCATTGCTGGGAACCCAGATTGTATGGGACGTCTTGGCCGCATGTACCGTGACGGCAAAGGTGTTGAGAAAAATATCGACAATGCAATTCTTTGGTTCGAGAAAGCTTCTGTTTCCAACAAAGGGTGGTCCCCCGAGTATATCGATTCATTGCTTATGAAACAAGACCCAGAGTACTTCAAAATCGCATTTGAGGTTTGTCAGTGCGGTGCAGAAAATGGGCAGATTGCATGTATGGGACGTCTTGGCCGCATGTACCGTGACGGCAAAGGTGTTGAGAAAAATATCGACAATGCAATTCTTTGGTTCGAGAAAGCTTCAAGGTTACACGAATATTATGAAAAGGAATTGAATCAATTAATGTCCCTAGAGAAAAACCGACAGTAATTCCAATATTGAAAATTATCCGGTATGCTACAGGGCATTCTGGTCTTATCTCGATTTTGACGGGACTTGAAGTAATACTATAACCCGTGTTTGACACTTACGAGAGATATCAACCTGGCTTTCGCTGAACGGATTGGATTTCGTACATCAGATCCACGTTCTCAGTTAGCGTTCTTCACGCCTGGATATCGGTGATGAGAGTCTGTTCGGGTGCCTTCGGCACCGAAACAGACTCCTTTCGACTCCATAAACCGTAATTCCCGAATGACGAGCTACAAGTATGTAGCTACATTTTTATGAGCTTGTTATCTTTATATAGCGTATATAAACCGTATATAAAGCGGAAGTTTATATAATCGTAGCTCAATATATGTAATACATGTCCATCCGC
>JAYFOZ010000006.1 GCA_034928305.1 Methanomassiliicoccaceae archaeon
GACCGTCGAAGGCGACGTGCACGACATAGGCAAATCGATCTGCTCGACGATGCTCCAGTGCGGAGGCTTCGACGTAGTCGACCTCGGCAGGGACGTCCCGTCCAAGGATTTCGTCGCCCAGGTAAGGGACAACGGATGCACTATGCTCGGGATGTCGGCCCTCATGACGACCACGATGACGGTCCAGAGGGACGTCATCGGCATGCTCAAGGACGCAGGCATAAGGGACAACGTGAAAGTGATGGTCGGCGGAGCGCCGGTCACGCAGACATGGGCGGACAAGATCGGGGCCGACTGCTACAGCGAGTCGGCGTCCGAGCAGGTCGGGAAGGCGAAGGCGCTTCTGGGGTGAACAATCATGGCAGAATTTTGTACACGCAGAGGAGACGGAGCAACACTGTTCCTTTCTAAAGAACAGATAAGACACGACATCGAAGCCGGTGCGGCAGACGCCGCAGACATGGGCGGAGTGAAGATGATCTCGTCTGACGAGATGGAGCGCCTCATGGAGATCGTGTGCGCCAAGGACAAGATTGTAAGTGTCCAGCGCGGAAACGAGGTAGTTCTTTCGTACGACATCGGACAGCTGGATATGACCGGAGACAACGGTAACAGCGGAGGAGGAGTTCCGGCGAGCAGGCTCAACGGAGCACTCGTACACGAGCGCACCCTCTGTGCAGACACTTTCGAGCTTGCCCACTCCGATTACAGCATAAAGCCAACCAAGCCGGTCATCGCAAACGAGATGAACGACATGGAGGTAATCCAGAATAACATCATCATTCCGTATTTCTACGGAGCGATGCCCAACATGGGCCTTTATTACAAACCCGACGGACCGTTCGGAAACCCTGCAGACCTCATGAGAGAGTTCAAAATCGAAGAGGCCCAGCAGCAGGCCGAAGCGGCCGCGAAACACCTTTCCAGGGATATAGCATACGTTGCCACCAAAATATTCAGCGCAGGATCGGACGGTTTCAACTTCGACACGACCGGCTCTGCCGGTGATGCCGATTTCGTCGGAACCCTCCACGGAGTGGAGCAGCTCAGACAAGAGTGCCCCAATGCCAACATAATGCTGGGTATGGCCGGAGAGAACGTTATGGGCATCCATGGAGAAATCGAATATGATGGCCAGGTCGTTGCAGGAATGTTCCCCCACCAGCAGGTTAAACTTGCTGAGAAGGCCGGAGCAGACGTCTTCGGACCAGTTTCGAACACCAACACCGGAAAGAGCCTCGCCTGGAACCTGGCGCGTGCAGTCACCTTCGTGAAAGCATGCACAGAGGTTTCCCACCTCCCCGTCCATGTCAACATGGGAATGGGAGTAGGCGGAATTCCGATGTCGGAGACCCCGCCCATGGATGCAGTTACCCGCTGCAGCAAAGCCATGGTTGAAATCGCGCACGTGGACGGCATATAGGTAGGTGTCGGCGACCCCGCCGGCATGGCTATCGCCCACTTTGTTGCTTCCGGAATGGGAGGAATCAGGACTGCAGGAGACCTTGTCGCCAGGATGGAATTCTCCAAGCGCATGAAGGTCGGAAAGGCAAAAGAGTACGTTGCGAAGAAACTCGGCGTCACTCCTTTCGACCTGTCCGACGAGTATGTGTTCAGAGACCTCAGGGAAGAGAGGGGACTCGGAGTAATCACCGGTGTTCCTAAGACCCCTAAGGGAATCGCTGCCAAGATGAATATCGAGGATCTCCTCGGTATCAAGATCAACAGCTGCGAGAAATTCAGGCAGTACCGCGCGAAGAGGTAAACACAAACCATAATAAGTCCGGGCTAACGCCCGGACTAAAGTTTTTTTAAAAAAACAGACACAAACCGAAATTCAAAATGCCAGTTCCAGCGTAAGCTATGAACTGAATTTGATCTAGGGGGGAAGACATATTGGAAGTCAATGTAAATGATAATGAAATGAGCAACGTCAGCATGGTCGAAAAGATCAATGCAAAACGTAAGCAGGACAACAAAAGGAGAGTTCTTTTCGGTTACGCAATGGCTCTTTTCTGTGCCGTGTTCTGGGGATTGTGGTACATTCCCGGGGACATGATATGGTATTTGGACCCGTTCGTCACAATGCAGGCAGAAGTAACTGCAGTCACCGGGAGCGAGACAACATCTTTCATGGTGTTTGCTATACTGATCACAGGAGTAAATGCACTGCTGGTCGTTCTGGCACTGTGCCTTTGGAACCTGTGGATGGGCAAGTTCACCGAGATGAAGAGGACATTTAAAGAGGTCAAGGCTGCCGACAAATGGTACTTTTTGGCTGCAATCTGCGGTGCGACCGCAGTTTTGGGAAGCTTCATGGCAATGGGATTCATCGGAGCGGCGTTCGCCGCGGTTACAGCTCTGCTGTACCCTGTCGTCGGTTCAATCGTCTCCAGGACATGGCTTGGCCAGAAGATATCCAGGCGCGCTATGATCGGGATATTCGTCATCGTGCTTGGAGGAATAACCGCATACGCTGGCGGATTCATCGAGGAGATCTCGTCAGGCGACATACGCATCTGGGGTTTCGTCGGAGGGATCATGGCCGCGGTAGGATGGGGATTTGAGGGATGCTTCGCAGGAAAGGCTCTGGATGTTTCTGAGCCCGATGTCGGTATCCACATGAGATTCATCTTTGAGACCCTTATTTGGTGGGTCGTTGTCATACCGATCCTTGCGCTTGCAGGGTTCCCGATGTTCGACTACCTCGGAATGATATTCGAATCCACCGTTTTCATCGTTCTGCTGATGCTCGGACTGACCTTCGGGTTCTGCTACGTGACCTGGTACAAATCGTTCCCGCTTATCGGCGTGGGACGCGGACAGGCGGTAGGAAGCCTTTACGCAATCATGGCCGTCGTCTTTATATTCATGTTCACCGGAGCCAACCCCGGATGGTTGCTCGTTATCGGTGCCGTGATATGTGTCGTCGGAGGAGGATTGATGGCATCTGAAGGTTCCGAAGAAATAGCCAGCCTTCGTGATACGGGGGCGGTAGAATGATGGAAGGACGCCCAGTCAAATTCCGTCTGCTCGAGATCTTTGCAGAAAAGGGACACCTTTGGAACTACGAAGTGACCGAGCTCATGGCCGGAGAATACAAGGACAGAAAAAGCAAGTTCGGACGCCAATCTACCAACTGGGACCTCATCGAGCTATCCGCTTCGGGTTTCATAAAAGAGACCGATGCATCGATCGATGAGGAGATGAAGTACGGTAAGGGCAACCTTTTGCTCCAGTACGGACTCACAGCCATTGGAAGGGACGAGCTAGAGCGCCTGAAGACCATCGTCAAACCCAGAGGTGAGTGAAATGTGGACAGATCAAGTGAATTTGGCCGGTAACTGGGACATAGCCGTCGAATACTGCGCCGGCGGAATTCCAGGATCGGAATACCTGTGGATGGTAGCAATTCTCGTCACATCTGTGGCGGGTATGCTCGTTTCCAGGTGGCTCGTCAGCAAATTCTGATCGAGAGAAACCATACCGGCCGTTGGCCGGAAACCCCTTACCAAACAATTTTCGGGTTGCCAAAGAGTGGCAGGGGAGGCTTTGCTGACCTGCAGGGCCTGATAATTGGAGGAAAACATGACAGAAACATCGAGTCTACAAAGGACGATTGACTGGAAACAAGGCATGCTCATTGCTTTGGGTGTACCTATCCTCATTCTGCCTTCGATCGGATACTCAGCCGGATATCTATGGGGTTTCTCCATAATTATCTGGATACTTTCCGTTCTTCAGGGATTTGTACAGAACGCCGCATTCGGCGAGATGACAACAACATTTTCAGATGCAACCGGGCTTCCGGGATGTGCACAGAAGGTTTTCTCTAAGAATGGAGATTCAAAATCTAAATACAACCGCGGTAAGTTCATAGGTGCTTTCTGCGCCTGGTGCTATTGGTTCGCATGGTGCCCGGTCGTAGCGATATTCACGCTGACGATCGGTACCTATGTGAGAGGATTCATGCCCGATCTGGCCGATGCCGGGGTATGGCTCGACCTCCTCATAGGACTCGCGATCGTTGTCGGAATGACGGTCATAGGTGCCCGCGGACTAAAAGGCGGATCATTCACCGCTCTTGTTCTGGCACTCGTATCATTGGTACCATTGATAATAATCCTCGTCGCACCGTTTTTCACAGGTGACTTCGTCGCTTCCAACATCTCCGGAAAATGGCTTCCTATGGACTGGAGCTGGGGGTCCGGGGACATAGTGATATTCTTAGGAATAATGGCCATGGCCCAATGGAGCGCGTGTGCTTGGGAAACGGCTGCAGTTTACGGTCCCGAATATAAGAAACCCAAGTCAGACATACCTAAGGCGCTATTCGTATGCGGTATAATATGCCTAATGCTCTATGCACTGACCCAGACGTCAGTTGTCGGAACCCTCGGAATAGATGGTATCGCCAATGCGCCGATCGATCCCCTTAATCCGATGTCTCAGATAGTGTTCGGCGATGCTGGACAGATCATTGCGATGATCATGCTGATATGCGCAATGCTGATGATTATCCAGACCGGTTTCCTGGGGTCCTCCAGGACGCTGTATTCGATGAGCCTTGAGGGTAACCTGCCCCGCTGGTTCGCAAAGACAAACGTCCGCGGAAACCCGATCAACGCTATGATATTCGTGAGCGTGTTCAATCTGGCACTCGTGCTCGTGCAGAATCCAGTCGCAGTTTTGGCAGCATCATCGATGGGTTACGCCCTTGCGGTCGGTATCGCTCTTGCAGCTTACTACAGGTCCAAGACGGTAGAGCCCTTCAAGAGCATGGAGAGACCGTTCGGCCTGCCCCGGTGGTATCGCTATGTGGCCTTGATCATGGTGGTGTATGAGATCGGTGTATTGCTTCCTTGTCTGGCATATCTCAACTATGTAGATTATGATGCATTATCGGTTATCTTGGGCGTTGTCATCCTGGCCGTATTCGTGCCTATATGGATGGTAACTCAGAATTATCTGAAGGAGAACAAATCTGGAAAAGAGCCAGTTTCGCGATCATCAGAGTAAACACAACGGGGCTTCCGCCCCATTTTTATTTATTTTTATAAATCAAAATCCTTAAATATTGGTTTTCTAAATTGTGTTGAAAAGAAGTAAGTTTTAAATACTATTTACCTAGGCATTTTTTTGAAGCAACATAAATTAATATATTATGTAAGGACATGTAGTATCAACTCTAGAAATGATAGGTTGGAGGGTGATTGCATCCAACACTTCCTATCAGTTTGTTATGCGGCCCGTATGGGCACGCCCGGAGGAAACCGCTTCGAGGAGGAGAACATTTGACTCAGAAAGATTTGAACGAGAGAGCGAAGAAGGCTGTCATGGCCTACGACCAGAAAGCATCGGTAGAAGTGGCCAAAGAGGCCATCGCGAAAAAAGCCGACCTGGTGAACCTGATCCAGGAAGGATACACCGCAGGCATCCAGGAAGTAGGGGACCTGTACCAGGCGAAGAAACTGTTCCTGCCGCACATCATGTCGGCCGCCAACGCCATGAACGCGGGCGTGAACCTTCTCACCCCTGAGCTGGAGAAATCCGGAAAATCGGCGGGCGAAGGCCTCGGAAAGTTCCTGATATGCACCATCGAGGGAGACATA